>CAZTDC010000014.1:0-22870 GCA_964612165.1 uncultured Salinivenus sp. | reverse complement strand
CCCTCCGCGTGGTGGCCGACCACATCCGCGCCATCGCCTTCGCGATCTCCGACGGCGTGATGCCCGGCAACACGGGCCGCGGCTACGTCATCCGCCGCATCCTGCGTCGTGCGGTGCGCTACGGCTACCAAACCCTCGGTCTTGACGAGCCGTTTTTATACCGCCTGGTCGATCCGCTGGCGGGGAAAATGGGTCGGCAGTTCGACGGGCTCATCGAGCAGAAGGATTACATCCAACAGGCGATTCGGGCGGAGGAGGAAAGCTTCCTGAAGACGCTTGGGACCGGGATCGACTTCTTTGAGCGGGTGGTGCCCTACGTCGAAGATCTCTCGGGCAAGGACGGGGAGGCGACCGACGAGATTCTGGGCGATCTTCAGCAGGACAGCCGGGCGATGGATCTGCTGGAAAAGGCCTACGTCGATGTAGAGGACGAGGCGGAGATTCTCCGGTCGTTTGCGTCGGTGGCGCGGGAGGAGGCGGTCCCGGGCCAGGTCGCTTTTCTACTGCACGACACCTACGGCTTTCCCATCGATCTCACCCAGTTGATGGCGCGCGAACGAGGGCTGGGTGTCGACATGGAGGGGTACGAGGAGCTCATGGAGCGGCAGCAGCGCCGGGCCCGGGCCGCCTCCTCGTTCGAGGTGGACCAGAGCGACGTGCACGCCTGGCAGTCGGTGACGGAGGGGGACGACGCGTCGGTCTTCGTTGGGTACGACCAGGAGAGAGTGGACGACGCCGAGATCCGGGCGGTGCGCGTTGTGGAGACGGACGACGAGAAGCAGTACGAGATCGAGCTCAGCCACACGCCCTTCTACGCCGAGGCGGGCGGGCAGGTGGGCGACACCGGCGTGCTCCGCGTCGGTGACGACGACGTCTCCGTGCTCGACACGCAGCACGAGGGCGAACGCATTGCCCACCGCGTCGATCGCCTGCCCGAGGCGCTGGACGCGCCCGTTGAGGCGGTCGTCGACACTGAGCGTCGGCGCCGCATCCGGACCCACCACACCGCCACGCATCTTATGCACGCCGCCCTTCGTGAGACGCTCGGCGACCACGTACAGCAAAAGGGCTCGCTCGTGGCGCCGGATCGCCTCCGCTTTGACTTTAGCCACTTCGATGCCGTGGAAGAGGATACCCTCCGCGACCTGGAGCGACAGGTGAACCACGCCATCCAGCGCAACATTTCGAAGCAGGAGGAGCGCAACGTACCCATCGACGAGGCCCTCGACCGCGGGGCGATGGCGCTGTTCGATGAGCAGTATGGCGAGGAGGTTCGCGTCATTACGTTCGACTCCGACTACAGCATGGAGCTCTGTGGGGGCACCCACGTGGACGCGACCGGCGAAATTGGGCTCTTTCGCTTCCTATCGGAGGGCTCGGTGGCCTCGGGCGTGCGTCGCGTGGAGGCGGTGGCCGGGGAGGCCGCGCTGGAGCACGTGGAGGACCAGCTCGACGAGCTCACGAAGGCCCGCCGCGAGTTCCGCTCGCTCCAGGAGCCGCTGCCCGACGCCATTGCGCAGCTCCAGGAAGAGCGAGATGCTCTCCAGGAGCAGGTCAATCAGCTGCGACACCAACAGCTCGCCGATCAGCTTGAGACGATCATCGAAGAGAACCGCACGGACGTGGACGGCATGACCGTCGTCACGGGCCGCATCGATCACGCTAACATGGACGATCTTCAGGAACTCGGTCAGCAGCTTCGCGACAAGCTCGGCGACGGAGCCGTGGGCGTGCTGGGCAGTCTGGACGAAGAGGAGGAAAAGGTCTCCGTCGTGGCCACCGTGGCTGATGATCTGATTGGGGATGGGTTGAAGGCCGGTGACCTGGTGGGTACGCTCGGCGAGCGACTGGGCGGCGGGGGCGGCGGACGCCCGCAGCTGGCCGCGGCGGGAGGTCGCGACACGGAAAAGCTGGACGAGGTGCTCGCCGACGTGACGACTCTCCTCCGGGAGAAGAGGGGGTAGGAGGTCGGTCCGTCCGAGCCCTGCTCACGACTCGGGTATTCGGCGAGAGGAGGGAGGAGGGGGATCCTCAGCAAGAATCGATGGGTTCTCCAGTGCCGCGGCCGTCGTCAGCTCCACAGCGTTCGTAAGCGGCCGGCCCCGGGCGACGAAGGTCGTCAGGAAGTCGTACAGCAAGTTATCGACCGCCGTCGTGTCCGCGAGGCTGTCGAGAACCTCCTGGACCGTCCCGTCGGACGGAAGCGCGTCGCGATAAAGTTCCTTGTAGACCAGAATTCGCTCTCGCTCCCGCTCGGCGTCGAGTTCGCTGTGAAACTGAGTGCCGTAAACGGGCGCGTGCTCCAGCCGAAAGGCCTGGTAGCGCTGATCGTTGCGGGCGAGTTCGGTCGCGCCCGAAGGAAGCTCGACCACCCGATCGTGGTGGCCCATGTTTGCCCGAAAGCGGCGGGGGAAGCGGTGAAAGAGGGGATCGTTTTGACCGGCGTCTGTCAGCTCGACCCATCCGCAGCCCAGTTCGGAGTGGTCGGGATCGTAGACGACGCGGCCCCCGAGAGCCCGGGCAATTACTTGGTGCCCCCAACAAGAGCCGAAGAGGGGAATCTCCTCGTCCACCACGTGCCGAACGAAATCGAGCACGGCGGGGGTCCACTCGTAATCGTCCGCGGCTGAATATTGCCCAGCGCCCCCGATGAGCACCGCGTCGACGTCCGCCAAATGGGCAAGGGACGGGCTGTCTCCTCGTCCCACGTTGACGACCCGGATCCGCTCGCGGGGTACACGGCAGCGCTCCACAAAGCAGGACTGTTCCTGTTGCTCCATCTCGGGCTTGCTCCGAGCCTGCAGTAAAAGGAACTGGAGAGGCCGAGCCGTGACCGGTGATCGAACGGGGGAAAACGTGGATTTGGAGGGGGCCTGCATGGGCCAAAATCGTTCAATGGCGGAAGTTCTTCCCTATTCTTTACTTTGAAATCCCCAAAAAGTTGAGGGCGGTGCAGTAGAGGTGATCAGTCCGAGAGCAGATCAGAGAAATGCTCCCGGAGGGTGCTGTAGAGGAGACGGAGGGGGAGCCCCACCACGTTGTAGTAGTCGCCGTTCAGGTTCTCGACGAAAAGCGGCCCGGTATGGTCTTGGATGCCGTACCCCCCCGCCTTGTCCACGGGTGAGCCCGTGTCGACGTAGGCCTCGATTTCCTCGTCGCTCAGCGCTGCGAAGGTGACTTCCGTAGACTGGCCCGTCGCGATTGCGCGCTCGCTTTCGGCGTGGTGAAGGGAGATGCCGGTATAAACCGTATGCATGCTGTTGCTGAGGCGGCGAAGCATGTTGTCGGCGTCGGCGGGCGAGGCCGGTTTCTCGAGCACGTCACCCTCGTGGATGACGACGGTGTCGGCGGCGAGAACCAGTGCGTGCGGGTGGGCTTGAGCCACGGGATGGGCTTTTTTGGTGGCGAGAGCGCGGGCGGTCTCCCTTGGGGCCCGGGGCTCGTTGAGGGTCTCGTCCGCAGGGCTCACCTGCACACTAAATTGGACCCCGATCTGTTGAAGCAGGGTGCGCCGGCGGGGCGATTGCGAGGCGAGGAGAAACGGAACCGAGAGGGAGAGAAGGCGAGTCATGGAGCGGTCGGTTGTGGAGAATAGAGACAAATGTTCAGGATAGGCTGCCCAACAGGTTTGACACATCCGCCCCGCCCCCCTACCTTGCAGGCGTTGAGGTCCGTTGACGGGGCGTTGGGGCAATTGGGGACCGGAGTGGCCAACCACCACCTGCTATGCTGCGACCGAGGTCCCGTCTGGGGACCAGCCCTCTTCACGTACGCCTGCACGGTTCGGTATGATCGTTCTCTCGATTTGCAATCACAAGGGAGGGACTGGGAAGACGACGACCGCCATTCACGTGGCCGCGGCGCTGGGCCTGTCCGGCTGGCGCACGCTGGTTATCGATCTCGATCCGCAGGGATTCCTCACGCGCACGATGGACGTCGAGGAACCGCCGCCCAGCGAGACGGTGGCTGCTCTGTTCGACCCGTCCGCTGACCTGGGCGCCCTGACGGCCCAGCACGTGAGTGGGTTCGACCTGGTGCCCTCGTCCAGCTCGCTCACGAAGCGAATGCGGGAGCTCAACAAGCCCACCGACGTGCTTTGGGCACGTGAGGCCCTTCAACGGGCTGAGCTGGACTACGACCTCGTTCTCTTCGATACGGCGGCGGCCGTGACGGTTTACAGCCTCAACGCCCTCGTGGCCAGCCAGCATGTGCTGATTCCGGTGCTGCCGGAGTACCAGGCCGTGGTGGGCGCGGAGCAAACCTATCAGACCACGGAGCTGGTCAAGAACAAGCTCAACCCCATGCTTCAGTCCCGCACATTTCTGTGCACGCAGGTCGATGCGCGCAAGCGGATTCACCGCACCTACCAGCAGTATCTCCGGGAGAAGTACGGGGACCGGGTGCTCGACAACGTGATTCGAACAAGCACCTCGCTTGCGGAGTCCCGAGAGGGGGGAACGACGGTCTTCGATCATGACTCCGGGGCCCGAGGCGCGAAGGACTATGCGAATGCAACCGACGAGATTCTGCGTCGTGTGCGACGGATTGAGGCCTCAAGCGACACGTCGGGGTCGTCGGCGGAGGCCGAAAAGGCTGTTGAGCCGAAGGACGTTCCTCTGCCGAACGAGGCGTAGTCGCTCTTTTCGACATTGCGTTCGCCGTCTTGGCCGGGTGCTTTTTCGCACCAAACCGCCCATTCACGGTGAGCAAATGAGTCGAGCAACCTCGGTGCGGCGGTCTCCGTACGGACTCTCGCTCCGCACAGGAATCCCCTCAACGACCGGTCTGAGTGGATCGCCAATTCAGTGTCAACCCCTGCGGGATGCCGTGGGGGCACGGGCATGGAGGGAGGAATTTGGATTCGGACCTCTTTTCACTTCCCAGACTGCCCAAACTCCCTTTTCTGACCTACTTCAGGCCTACCTGACTCTGCCCTCATGTCGCTTCGACGCTTCCTCGGCCTCGCGGCTCTTCTGATACTGACCGGTGCCCTGCTGTACGGCTTGAATCTCCGCGTGCAGGGCCTTCCGGCTGTAAGCACCCTTCTCGATCCGGCCGACGGCCTCTATCGGACCGCGCGCAATGCGCACCCGGACCCCGACACGACGCGGTTGACTCTACCGGCCCTCGACCAGCCGGTGACCGTCGTCCGGGACGAGCGCCACGTGCCCCACATCTACGCCGAGTCGGATCGGGATGCGACCATTGCGCTCGGATACGTGGTGGCGCAGGACCGCCTCTTTCAGCTCGACTTTCTGCCGCGTGTGGCCTCGGGGCGGCTCTCGGAGGCCTTTGGGGCGCAGGCCGTGGATACGGATCAATTTCTGCGTCAGACGGGGATGGAGTGGGGAGCACAGCGAAACCTGGACCGAATGCGGGAGGAGGAAAGCGTGGAGTTGAAGGCGCTACGGTGGTACGGCGCGGGCGTCAACGCCCATCTGGATCGCCTGCGCCCGTCGGACCTGCCCCTTGAGTTTCGGCTCCTGGGCTTTCAGCCGGATCGGTTTTCGCCCATCCAGGGCATTCGACTGCTGCAGTACATGAACTATGATCTAACCTACCAGACCGACGATCCTTCATATTCATCGTTGAGACGCGAGCTCGGCTCGTCGGCGTACGACCGGCTCTATCCCGACCATCCATCGGGGCTGTTCGTGCCCGTTATTCCGGAGGAAAACCAGCTTGGAGCGCAGGCGTCGGCCCAAAAAAGCGGCGGATCCAATTCCTCTGACCTCTATGGTCGCGTGAGATCTGTTCTTCGGGAGCGCCGAAGGGACCTGGACGCCCTCCAGTCGCTCCTCGACGGAAAAACGCCCGGCATTGCGGGCTCCAATAACTGGGCCGTCCACGGGGAACGGTCGTCTACCGGGGCGCCGCTTTTGGCGGGGGACATGCACCTGTCGGTCACGCTCCCATCGATCTGGTACGAGGCGCACCTGGTGACGCCGTCGATGAACGCGTACGGCATCACGATTCCGGGGGCGCCGGTGCTCGTGCAGGCCTTCAACGAAGACGTGGGGTGGACGATGACGAACACGGGCGCCGACCAGATCGATCATTATGCTCTAGAGCTGGATTCGACAGGGTCAAAGTACCGCTACGAAGGCGAATGGCGCGAGCTACGGCGGACGGTCGACACCATTCAGGTGAAGGGCGGGACGCCCGTCCCCGACACGATTGCGTTCTCGCATCACGGCCCGGTGCACTTCTCGGATACCGGAATCGGCCCGGCGGTCGCTGAGCAGTGGGTGGCCCACGAGCCCTCGCGAACGCTCCACGCGCTCTGGAAGATGAACCGGGCCAATAGCATGGCGGAGCTCAATCAGGCCCTGCGGCTGTGGGACACCCCCATGCAGAACATTCTCTATGCGGGTACGGGGGATTCGATTGCGATTCGGTCGTCGGGGTATCTGCCCGTTCGGCGGTCGGGGGACGGGCGTGGGTTGCTGGATGGGTCGATCGACGACAATACATGGACCGGTCGGGTGCCTTTCGACTCGCTGCCTGCGGCCCGCAATCCGGCGCAGGAGCTTCTCGCGTCCGCCAACCAAAAGCCGACCGGCCCGGACTATCCCTACTATTTGGGCTACGACTGGCCCGACGGCTATCGGTCCATGCGCATCGACTCGCTCCTGCGGAGCAAGAGGACTCACTCACTGGCGGATTTCAAGCGCTACCAGACCGACGTGATGGTTCCGTCGCGGGACGTATTTGTGCCATATTTGAATGGGCTGGAGGGACTCTCGTCCCGGGCCGACACCCTCCGCCGAATGCTGCGGGGATGGGAGGGAACGGCCGCAGTTGGGCGTCCTGAGCCCCTCGTCTTCCACGAGTTTCTGAGGCTCCTTCGCCGAGAGACCTGGGACGAACGGGTGTTTGCGTCGGGTCCTACGCCCGAGGATGCAGTCCTCGTGGATCTCCTGCGCACCGACCCGGATGCGCAGTGGTTCGACGTGCAGGCGACCGAGTCCGTCGAAGACGCCGATGCGCTGCTACGCCGGGTGTTGGAGGCGACGGCCGACACGATGGCCGCCGCCCACGGCTGGACACCGGGCGAGTGGCGCTGGGGCGATCACCATCAGATCAATTTTCGCCACCTGTCCGGCAGCGAGAGACTGCGCTCGCTGTGGCGCGGGCCGTACGACTTTCCCGGCTTCGCCTCGACGGTACTGCAGGCGCCGGGCAACCCGGTGAGTCACACCGCCAGCCAGCGCGTGATCATCGACTTCTCGACGTCCCCGCCCCGCGGGTACGGCGTGGTGCCCGGCGGACAGCGGGGCACACCCCTGGACCCCGCATTCTATGACACGCAGATCCCGACCTTCTTGGAGGGGCGCTACTTCCCGTTGTCGCTGCCGACTAGTCCCTCTGAAGTGGACGCTCGGGCGAAAACGCTCCTTGCTCCGTAAGCACGGTGGCAGTTGTTTAATGGGCCTCGAGCAGGAGGCGACAGTTGCTCACCAGCCTACATTAGAAGAGTCAGCGGCTCCGGACGGGGATGGCTCAGAGGAGCGGGATGCGTCGGCCGTGATGGACAAAACGCGCCGCCCCTGCCACCAGCGCTCGTTCCAGTAGGAGCGGTTGAGGG
This sequence comes from uncultured Salinivenus sp., assembly GCA_964612165.1. Lineage (GTDB taxonomy): Bacteria > Bacteroidota > Rhodothermia > Rhodothermales > Salinibacteraceae > Salinibacter. The sequence goes on along the minus strand of CAZTDC010000014.1, from coordinate 15,282 downwards.
GCGAGAGGGTCACGCCCGAGCTTGAGGAGGCGTGAAGAAATCTGCCGTCGGCCACATAGATGCCCACATGGTACTTCTTCCGTTCGTGGCGGAAGAACACGAGGTCGCCGGGCTGGAGGGCGGAGCGGCGGACCTGTTGTCCCGCGTCGGCCTGGTCCTCGGTCGTACGGGGGAGGGACTGGCTAAACTGCTCCTCGAAGACGGATTGTACGAGGCCGGAGCAGTCGACACCCTGTTGGGAGGCCCCACCCAATTCGTGCGGGACGCCGCGCCAGCGGTCGGCGGCGGAGCGGAGTTTGGTCTCCACGTCGCTTGCGGCCGTCGGTTGGTTTGATGACGACCGATCCGCTGAGGAGGAGCGCGACGAGGTGCACCCCACGATGAGCCCGCTGAGAAGAAGCACGAGCCCCATCGCAGGAGGCAGGCGCAAAGAGACGAGGAAACGGATCATTGGAGGGAGGGACTGGCGAATACCGACTGTTGTTTTCAAGGTACAGATGGGGTAACATGTTTGCCAACGCCGCCCAGCAAAGGACGTCACGCTGTGTAGTGTTGGGGGCGTCGGGCGGTCCTGGGACCAGTGGCGTCGTTGGGAGCGCCCCTCGACAGCACACTCGTGAATTTGGAGCTGCATACCCTGTCATGATCGATTACGAGCGGGAGGAAGACACGGTCACGATCCACTTTCAGAGCGACTTCAATCTGCTGACGGCCCGACACCTGCGGCAGGTGGCGCAGGGGGCCGAGCACGTCCGCTTGGATCTGTCACGTGCGCGGCTGGTGGATACGGAGGCGATTGCGGCTCTCTGGGAGCTGCAGGACAATGGCGTCCACGTGACGTTGTACGACCCGCCGGCGCTCTTTCACGATCTGGTGGCGGCTCTGGATTTGGAGGATTTCTTCGAGGTGGAGGTGGCAGGAGGAGGGAGCGGAGAATAGGTGGGCGTGCTCTTGAATTTCTTTCCGGCCGACTTTTGAGGAGTTGATGGGCGCGACCGGTCAGACCGACTCTGTTGGATCGAGCGGGCTCCATCGAGCGGGCGGGCATGGTCAAAATCAGGGGATGCCTGACGGACGGATCGGGGATTTCCCGATCTCACAATCGGAGGGACTTCCCTATACTCCGCAAAAATAGACGCAAGCAGTCCTCGTCGTGTCATGGACCAGACGCTCCATCTCCCCAACCACGTCGACATCATTGGGCCCACCACCGATTACGCCTACAAGTGGGGGTTGAATGCGGGGCTGTCGGATCAGAAGGCGCTTCGCCTGGCCCTTGCCGTCGACGAGTTGGTGACCGACGTCGTGCGGTTTGCCTTTCCGGGAGAGGACAACACCTTCGAAATTACCTTCCGGGCGGACCTTTCGACCGCCGAGGTCATCGTCCACGAGCGGGGGGAACCCTTCGATCCGTCCCGCTACACCTACGACCCGCAGCGAGCCATCGAGGAAGACAACTTCGACGGGGCCGGCTTTGCTCTCATCCGCCACTGCGTCGACGACTTTGCCTTTCTGAATCGGGGGCGGGAGGGGAAAGAGTTTCGTCTTGTGCAGCTTATCGAGTCCGAGCACGTCGCGGACCTGCATCCCACAGAGCAACCAGACCCGGACGCCGATCGGGAGGACGTGGACTACACATTGTCGGCCGTCCGGCCCCGGGACGCCGAGGACATCGCAAAGCTTATCTATCGCACCTACGACTACACCTACGCCAAGGAGGATCTCTACTATCCGGAGCGCATCGAGCGGGCGCTGGAGCAAGGAGAAAAGTTTGGGGTACTGGTGCGAAGCGAGTCGGGGCGTGCCGTGGGCTACTTTGCCATCCTGCAGTCCTCTGACTCCGAGATCGGGGAGGTGGGGGAGGCGGTTGTCGACGTGAATCATCGACGCCGGGGGCTTATGAAGCGGATGCTCCGTTCCCTCATCGAGCAGGCCAACGAGCGAGGCCTGAGCGGCGTTTTCGGCGAGGCCGTGACAGTCCACGACATCAGCCAGCGGGTGAACCACCACTTCGGAATGATGTCCACCGCGATGCTGCTGGGGCTGTTTCCGCCGGAGCGGTTCCGTGAGTTTTCCGATGAGGAGACCCAGCCCATCACCATTGTGATCGACTTTCGGCCGTTGGAACCCTACGAGACGGTCACGGCCTACCTGCCGTCCCCATACGCCGATCTGCTCCGGCAGATTTACGAGGCCCTCGACGTAGACACCCTCCAGGTGCCGCCGCCGGCCGAGGCCACCCCCCGTGAGCAACTTCCTGAGGCGACGGAGATGGACGCCCGCATCCGGTACACCTACAATCACGTCGTTTTTGTGGTGCAGACCGCGGGCCAGGATCTGGCGGAGCAGGTGCAGCAAGCACTCGCCGACCTAGAAGATGAGAACATGTCCGTGGCCTGCGTGGACCTGCCCCTCGACGATCCGTCCACCCCCGCCGCGACCGAACTGCTGCGGGAGGAGGGGTTTGTCTTCGCCGGGCTCATGCCCCGGTTTCATCAGGATCGTGACTACCTTCGACTGCAGCTTCCGCTGGTCTCCCTCGATCCCGACGCCATCAAAACCTATTCGGACCTCGCCACCACGCTCAAATCGCATATTCTCGACGAGTTATCATGGACCTCGAACGACACGGAGAAACCTTAACCCTTCGCCCTCGGCGCGACTTTAACCTGATGGCAGTGCGGCACCTCAAGTACCACCTGGAGGACGCCACCCGAGTGCGTATCGACCTGGCGCGGGCCCGACTCGTAGACACAGAAGCCGTGATGGCTCTCTTTCGGTTAAAGCAACAGGGCATTATCATCCGACTCCTCGATCCGCCCGACATTTTCTACGAAGTGCTGGACGTGCTGGAGCTGAGCGAGGCGTTCGACCTTGATCAACTCGTAGAGCGAAAACGGTAGACCCCACCGGTCCCGAATTCTATTTCCTGGAGTGAATCGCCTTCACGCGCTCTTTCTGCACCGGCTGGGCAACAGCGGCGAACGTTGGCGAGGCTCGGTCGTGAAAAAGAGCCGATTCAAATCATCGTCTGTTGGTTCCCTTCACATGCCGTCCGCGCAGCCCGAGACTGAGTTGACGTCGTACGCGTCGGCCCTGTCGGCCTACGTGCACGATCACGCAGGCGAGTACGTCGACTTTCTGTGTCGGCTGGTGCGGGCCGAGTCGCCCTCCACCGATCCCAATGCGCAGGAGGAGGTGCAGCAGATTGTCGCCGCCGCCCTGTCCGACCTCGACTTTCACACGATGCACCTGCCGGGCGAGGAGACTGGCGGGGCCCTCTATGCCCGGCCGAACGACCGAGAGCGCGGCCCGGCAACGCAGCTTCTCCTCGGCCACGGCGATACGGTGTGGCCGAAGGGCACCCTCGACCGCATGCCCGTTACCGTCGACGGCGACCGCCTTTGCGGACCCGGGGTCTTCGACATGAAGGCGGGCATCGCCTCCATCGTCTTTGCGCTGCGGGCCCTCGACGCTCATGACTTGACCCCACCGGTGATGCCCCTCGTTCTGGTCACGAGCGACGAAGAAATTGGCAGTCCCGAGTCGCGCCCGTACATCGAACGCCTCGCGCAGGCCTCCGAGCGGGTGTACGTGCTGGAGCCGGCCCTCGGCCTCGACGGCAAGATCAAGACGGCGCGGAAGGGGACGGGGGAGATGAAGCTCATCGTGCGTCCGACCGACGCCGCGACGGAAGGCAATGTGGTGCTGGAGCTGTCCCAGCTCGTTCAGCGTCTCTATGAGCTCCATGAGCCCGAGCGCGGGGTGACGATCAACGTGGGCACCATCGACGGTCATCATGTGGACGATGAGACCGGCACGTCCTACGGCCAGCTGGTGGTAGACGTGCGCGTGCCGACCCATGAGGCCGCGGGCGAGGTGCGCTCGGCCATCGAGAACATCGAGGCCGATACTCCCGGAGTGACGGTGGACGTTGAGGGGGGCATCGAGCGCCCCCCCCTGGAGCCGACGCCGGACAACCGTCGGCTGTGGCGGATGGCCCAACGGCTCGGGCAATCTCTTGGGTTGGAGCTGGAGGAAGGGCGGGCCGGTGGGGGATCCGACGGCAACTATACGAGCCAGCATACCCCTACGCTCGATGGGCTGGGGGCCGTCGGCGACGGGGCCCACGCCGAGCACGAGTTCATTCACATCGAGAACACGCTTGACCGGTGTGTGCTTCTCAGTCTGCTGTTGATGGCACCGCCCGTATTTCCGTCCGCTCCGGGATCAGATAAGGATACGGCTCACGGCGGTTAAGCCGTGGGGGTTGTTCGAAATCGGTGAGAGACCCGATTTTCCCACAGTGGCCTTAGATTGAGCGCGTATGTCGATTGGGATGTACGCATTCGGCGGTGCTGAGGCCGTGCACGTCTACGTTTGCCCGGGTTGTTCTCAGTGTCGAAACCACCTACGAGATCACACAGAACGGGGGCTCCTCGGTTCGGGTTAACGCACTACAGCGTCCATTCACGCTTTCGATCTCGTCTCTCTAATTCAGCTCGACTCATGGCCATTGTTCGTCGCGTTCTTCTCTCCACGTTTTTTGGAGCGCTGGTGCTCGTCTTGACTTTGTTTGCAGGGGGCTGCTCTCTGCTGCCCCGCGCTCAAGACACTGGAGCAGAAAAAAGACTCCGATCCAAGCACAGCCCCCAGCAGGGATTCTCAGACGCAGTCGGGCCTTCTGAAAGGAATGGACAACCAGCGTCGCTGACCGGAGTCGCTGAGGGAGCTGTCTCGGTTGGGGATGTGTCCGGAGACGGTCGGCCCGATCTTTTCATCACCGGCAACGCCCGTTCGACGCGCAGTCGGCCGTCGACGACTCTGTATGTGAACGACGGTGATGGCTCCTTTACCGACACAGAGGCCGGTCTCCCTAATGTTCAGGGCAGTGCGACTGCTCTCGGGAGAGTGGATGGCGACGACGATCTCGACCTTCTGGTCACGGGGGATGGGACTCGCGGCCGCGTCGCGGAGCTCTACCTGGGAGGAGACAACGCTGACTTTACGCCGTCGGGGGCAAACTTTGCGGCCGTATCCGGTGGGGCTGTGGCGTCTGGGGACGTGAATGGGGACGACGACCTTGATTTTCTGATCACGGGCCGAACGCTCTCTGGCGGATCCGCTACTCCCACGGCGACGCTGTATCTCGGGAGTGGGGACGGCGGCTTTACCCGGGCCCGTGCCGGGCTTGCCGGGGTTGCAAAAAGCGCGTCGGCCTTAGGGGACGTGAACCGGGACGGCCATCTCGACCTCCTAATCACCGGGATCGACACGGCGGGGGTGCCCACGACGACGCTGTACCTGGGCAATGGATATGGCGACTTCACCGAGGCGAATGCAAACCTTCCCGGCCTCTCGCGCGGGGCGGCCGCCCTCCATGACCTTGACGGGGACGGGCACCTCGACGTGCTGATCTCCGGCCTGAACGAAGAGGAGGAGCCCTCGACCCATCTCTATCTCGGGGATGGAACGGGGGCGTTCACGGAGGCTTCCGTGAAGCTACCCGACGTTGGGAATGGGACCGTCTCGATTGGGGATGTTGACGGTGACAACTACGCCGATGTTTTGATCACAGGGGAGGAGGAGACGGGTACGTCCATCGCAACGCTATACCTCGGCGATGAGGGGGCTCGCTTCTCTGCGGCGAGAGTTGACTTGAGCGGCGTATCCCGCAGTGCGACTGCGATTGCGGACGTCGATGGAGATGGGCACCTGGACCTTCTCATTACGGGAGAAGGCGATCGTGGAAAGCCGACGGCGACTCTCTACCGGGGAGATGGAGACGGAGGATTTTTGAAGTGATGGGAGAGGGACGCCGAGGGAGGCGTTGCGGCCGAAAGGGGTCGGACAAACCGGTCAGTGAGGCGGCCTGATCGTGAATCGGTTGGCGCGGAATGATCAAACCAGATTTCTTGGAGAACGTGCCTTTGAAACGCTCGCGTCGAGGCCGAACATGGCAAGTCTCTGAGCGGACGTGCTGGAAAACGAAACCGGATAAAACGACCACGCGTGAAAGGTCACCCAGAGTTTCGGGAGGGGGGCGGCCCGATCAATACTCGACGCGTTCCTCGTAGTCGAGCCAGGCGTCGAACGGGCGCTGGGCGTCGTCCTCGAGCCGCTGCTCCATGGGAATACGGCGGTCGGCAGGGGCCTTGTCGATCTCCTGGTAGATGTGGTCGTCGTCGAATCCGGCCTCTGCGGCGTCGGTTCGGGTGGCAGCGTAAACAACGCGGTCGAGCCGTGCCCAGTAGATGGCCCCGAGGCACATGGGGCAGGGCTCGCAGGTGGAGTACAGGGTGCAGCCGTCGAGCTCGAAGCCTCCGCGCTCCTTGCAGGCGGCTCGGATGGCCGTGATTTCGGCGTGGGCGGTCGGGTCGTGGATGGTCGTGACCCGGTTTGTGCCTTTCGCCAATACGGAATCGTCTTCCACGACGAGGGCAGCGAAGGGACCGCCGAGCCCGGACTCAACATTGTCGATGGCCAACTCAATCGCCTGGTGGAGGAAGGAGGATGGATCGGAGGGGGAAGCCATGGGGACGGCGAAAGAGACGGGGAAAAGACAGTGCGCCCCCCTGAAAGGCTTCGGGGGTCTGACGTTCCCGGCTGTCCCCTCGATCGAATGGAGAGCCCCGTGCCTGTGATTGGAGCAGGTGGAGAGTGTGGGCGCCTGCGTGTACAGGCGGGAATTAGGATGTGTCGAATTGCTCACTGGGAAGGGGTTGCACCCGGGGTCTGGAAGCGTTTTCTTGGGGGCGCATACTTCTTTTTCTTCGTTTTCCGTTCCGTTTTTATGGATGCAGTTTCCTCCTTCTCGATCGCCCAACGCGCCGAGCCGCTGGAGCAGAGCGACATTCGATCGGTCACGCAGCGTGTCGAGGCGGCTGGCGGTATTAATCTCGGCCAGGGCATCTGTGACCTCCCTACGCCGCAGCCCATCCGGACGCGTGCCAAGCAGGCCATTGAGGACGACCACTCCATCTACTCGCACTACGCGGGTATTGAGCCGCTGCGACGGGCCATCCTTGAAAAGGAACGGGCCTACAACGACGTGCCCGCCAGCTCGCCCGAGGAGGTCGTCGTGGGCGTAGGCTCGACGGGCTGCTTCGTCGCGGCGGCCTTTACGCTGTTGGAGGAGGGGGATGAAGTGATTCTCTTCGAGCCCTTCTACGGGTATCACCGCAACATTCTGGAGCTGACAGGGGCGACCATCCGGTACGTGCCCCTCGGGGGACCCGAGTCGACGTTCGATCGAGCAGCGGTTGAGGAGGCCATCACGTCCGACACGAAAGCGATCATCGTCAACACGCCGGCCAATCCGAGCGGCAAGGTGTGGACGCGCGATGAGCTCAGGACGCTGCTGGACCTCATGCAGGCCCACGACCTCGTGGCGATTACCGACGAGATCTACGAGTACATGCTCTATGACGATGCGGAGCATGTCTCGCTGGCGAGCCTGCCGGGGGCCTACGAGCGAACGATCACACTCTCGGGCTTCTCGAAAGCCTACAACGTGACGGGATGGCGGCTGGGCTACGCCGTGGCGCCGGCGCCCATCGCGGAAAAGATGGGACTCATGAACGACCTGCTTTACATCTGCGCCCCGCGGCCCCTACAGCACGCCGCCCTCGCGGCGTTCGAGGACCTAGACGACAAGTACGTGCCCAATCTCCAGGCCGACTACGCGACGCGCCGTCGTCTCATGTGCGAGACGCTGGAAGACATTGGCTTCGACGTGCCCTGGCCCGACGGTGCGTACTACGTCCTGGCGAATTTCGAGAAGCTCGCCGAGAGGCGTTCCGGGTTCGACAATGACAAGCAGGCCGTCGAAACGCTGGTGCAGGAAGCGAAGGTGGCAAGCGTTACGGGGCGCTCGTTCTACGAAGATCCCTCGGACGGCCGGTATCAGCTCCGGTTCTGTTTTGCGAAGGAAATTCCGGTGTTGGAGCAGGCCTGCGAGCAACTGCGTGAAGCGTTTGGGTGATGCGTGAATCCTGAAGCGTGATGAAGAGAACGCGTCACTCATCACGCATCATGCTCCGTTAAACAATGACGCACCGTTTCGGCATCGAGCAGGGAGCGCGATTCATTTGACAGCACTGTCCGGGCGTGCTCCAGGTCTTCGGGCGTGTTGCAGTGGAGGCGAAGGTCCTTTTGCCTTGGCAACGGGATGGCCCCGACCCGATGGTTTTGGGCCACTGCGTGGATGAAGGCCCCGAGCGTGTCGGGGTCCCCGCCGCTGTCGAGGTACGAAGGAAGGGTCGAGAGGGCCTCGGTCGTGAGCAGGTGAAACGAGGGACAGATGCGTTCGGAGGCAGTATCGTCGGGGTCTTCCACGAGGCCTTTAACGCGTCTGCCCTCAAGCTGGAGGGTGCTACTCTGGCGGCGCTGGTCCGGGTCAGGTTCGTGGAGGGCGAGGACGCGGCTCGTTGTGCCGTCGAACGCGTTGAGGAGGGGGGCAAGGGGGAAGCGATACAGGCTGTCGCCGCCGCTCACAAGGGCCCCGGTGGCAGGCTGGCCTGTTTCTTCCAACAAAAACCGAAGGTCGCCGACGGCGCCAAGCTGCTCGTCGGTCGTGGTGACCCCGTCGTCATGGATCAGCAGCGTCACGTCATCAGAGGCAAGGGGCGATTGCCAGTCCGCTGCCCATTCGCGAAAGGCCGTTGCGTCCCGGTGATTGACCGCGACGTGGATAGCATCAAGCGCAGTCCAGTTGCGCAAGGCCTCCATCAGGTGGTCGAGGAAAGGCATGCCCGCGACCGGGAGGAGGGACTTGGGCGTATCCTCGGTCAGCGGGCGCATTCGCGTCCCGAAACCGGCGCAGAGGAGATAAGCAACCATGGCGTCGAGGAGGTTGGACGGTGAATACGTGCCGTCTGTCGAATGAGCGAGTGGAAAGAAAACGAACGGGAGCGTTGAAGACAAGGCGTGTTGAAAGAAGGTTCGGTGGTCAAGGAATAGAGTGGAGTTTCGAAGGTATCCCTGGTCGTTCGAATCCATAGGGAGGAGCTGCTGATGAAGATTGCCGTTGGGCACAGGAAAACACTCCTTGAGAAATCAGATCGAACCAGGAAGCGAGGTGAAACGAAGGTCTCCCCCTTTCGTGAAAGCAAATCTAATCGTCGATTTTTCCTCACTCGCTCCTGGACACGTGGCTGCCGATTCCGACTCGCAGGTACCAATTTTCCTGGACCGGCTACGTACGCTCTTCCGTCCGTCTGACGATGATCGGCGCTCGGACGAGGATGCCCGGCGGGGAACTGCGCTTGCCGTCTGTGTCCTGTTGTCTTTTGTGCTTTGGTTGTCGCTTACCCTCCAGGAGCAACGAATGGTGACTGTACAGGTCCCGGTTGAGGTGAGTGACGTTCCCGAGGATAGAGCGATGGTCGAACGTCCCCCCTCAAGGGTCCGCGCCCAAGTGCGAGGGACGGGACTTGATCTCATCCGATTGATTTTAGACCCGCCGCCCATCCAGGTGTCGGCCTCGAAGGAGCGCGTGGAGGTCCTGGAGGCGCTCACGCTGTCTCGTGCCAGCGACGCGCAGGTTGAGAGCGTCTCCCCGCGCGTGATCGAGTTGAAAACGGAGCCTCGGGTCCGGCAACAGCTGCCTGTTCATCTCCGTCTCAACGTCAAAACCGCTGAGAACCACGAACTGATCGACGAGCCAGATGTATCCCCCGACTCCATCACGGTCTCCGGGGCGCAGTCCATCGTGGATAATCTTTCGGCCTGGCCCACCGACTCCCTCGTGCTGAAGAATATTCGCGATACGGTGCGGAAGACGGTTGCTCTGAAAGACACGCTGAACGGCCTCGCGGAACGGAGCGAAAAGCAGGTCACCGTCGTGGCGCGGGCCGGGAAGTTTGCCGTCGAGACCCGAAAGGTCATGGTGGAAGTGACGGGCATCCCTGCCGGGCAGGACCTTGTCACGCTCCAGCCCTCCAGCATCCGCATCCAGTATCGGGTGCTGTTTGATCAACTGTTTGCGTCTCGTCGATCGTCGGAGTTCTTCGCGACGGTCTCGTACAGTCAAATTCGCTCCGACACCACCGGCTTCGTGAGGCCCCGAATCCAAGTTCCCTCCGACCTCGTCATCCGCGACCCGGAGCCCATTCCGGCTCGTTTACGGTATTACACCTTCCTGTCCGACGAGTGATTAGACGTTGAGGCCCCACCGGATCTGGCCTCCCTCAGAGTACCTCTCGGGGAGTGCCAATCAGGGACCGAATATGACCGCCTGCTCGACCGTTTTTGGTTCTCTGTTGAACGTTTGTAGTCGATGATCAATCTCCTTTTTGCCGTCACGTGCAGCGTGGCCATTGGGATGATTTTCAAGCACACCGGCCCGTTGGAGGACATTGACCGGACGGCACTACTCACGATCAACTACGGGGCGGCCGTCGGCGTCGCAGCCCTCCTCATCGGGAGCGGCGGCCGGTCGGTAGAGGGCTCGCTCGGGCTTTCCCCATCCCTACTGGCGTTAGGGGGCGGAACCGGCGCACTTCTCATAGCAGGGTTTTTTCTTCTGGCGTACGCAACGGACGTGGCGGGCATGTCGCTGGCCATCGGCGTGATGCGGGTCTCGGTCGTGATTCCGTTCATGGCCTCGTGGCTCGTCTGGGGGGAGGTGCCCTCTATTGCACAGGGACTGGGCATGGTGCTGGCCGCCGCTGCGTTTTTCCTCATTGCCCGGAAGGAGCGTCGGCCCGAACCGGTACCGGTTGCTGCGGCACCGGGGGATGGAGGGGGAGACGTTCAGGATCTTGTGACGGACGTGGACTGGCACGCGTTTGGGGTGCTTGCGCTCACGTTCTGTATGGGAGGAGCCGTCGACCTCTCGATGAAGACCTTCGAGGAGGGGTTTGGGACGACGAACAGCCGCGTGCTCTTTTTGCTGTTGGCGTTTGGGGTGGCGTTTTTGATTGGAGCCGTCATGGTTGGCGTCCGTGTGGCCCGGGGCGGCGAGGCGCCCGGGCGGCAGACGGTCGGATGGGGGCTGTTGCTCGGTGTCGTCAACTACGGGTCGCTCGAATTTATCCTGCGAGCAATCGCGGTGCTGCCGGGGCCCTTCGTCTTTCCGGCAAACAACATTGCGATTATGGTGCTCGCGGCGGTCCTGGGCGTGTATTTTTGGGACGAGTACCTTTCTCGATCCAATCGAATCGGCCTCGGGCTCGCGATTGTGGCGCTTATCATGCTGCGTCTTTGATCGCCGCGTCGTTTGTTGACCGGATCTCTCTGAAAGCATGTCTTTTAGGACGCGAACCGCTCTCGGAATTACACTCGTGGTGGCACTCGTGCTGGCCGCTGGGGCGGCCGTTTTGTGGATGCAGGGTCCATCGGAGTCGCAGGTCCGACGCACAGTGATTACCACGGTGGAGGAGGAAGCGCCTGCCTCGTTCTTAGTTACAGGCACGCTCGACATTTACGCCACGGTATCGATCGACTCGGCCCAGTACGCAACACCGAACTGGTTAAGCGTGGCGCTGTCGTATGCGCAGCCCCGGCTGTTGTCGATGCTGGAGGGCCGTTCTCGGACGACGGTGCGGGTGCCGGGTCGGGTTTCCTACGGCTTTGACGTTCGGTCCCTTAATCCCGAGATGATTGCGGTCGAGGATGATGGAACGGTCGCCGTCGACCTACCCGAGCTTTCCGTGTACAGCGTCGAGCCCGATCTTGCTAGGCTGGAGGTGAAGACAAGCGCGGAGGGATGGATGCGCGTCTTCCCGTCCGAGGTGCGAGGGGAGGTGCGAAAGCGGGCGCTGGCTGGAGTGGAGAATGCCTTTCGGCGGCAGGCCGAGCGTCGGCTCGACACGGCTACTCAGCCCCGCGTCAATACGGCGCAGGCGCTTGAGGAGATGCTGACGCCCCCACTCAAATCCGCTGGGGTGGATGACCCACAATTTCGAATTCGAGTGGGCGATCGTCTGTCGCTGACGCCGGAGGAGGGGGGAGGGTGAAACTTTCAGAAATGATTGAAACCGCACCCCAGGCCCCGTGTACGTTCACTGAATCAATCTGAATGGGACCGCGCTCGGCGCCCGGCACGTGCCGGCAGTCCGGGCCTTTCTGCTATGACTGATGCCGACACCGCGCCGCCCTCGGACGAGGACCCGTCGACCTACGTCGACACCCCTTACGGCATGATGACAGAGGCGGGGCGGTGGTATCACATTCCAGAAGCGGACCTGCGGGAGTACGCCGGTGCCGTGCTCGATCACGTGTCGGTCGACCGGCTTGTGCAGTGGGCCGACGCCTGGGTCGACTCGCCTCGCACCGTTACCCTCTGGCTGCTTCCACCCCTGCTTTGGGGCCTCTCGCCGGGATGGGCGGGGGGCTGTGCCCTCGCTCTCTACGCGGGGTGGGCGCTTGCGAGCCCGTCCCTGCCCAGCGTTGGTGCTGCCCGGGTCACGTCGTGGCTCGGCTCTCCTCTCGTGCAGGGATTCTACTACGTGGTCACCCTCAGCGCCCTTGCGGCCCTCCGACAGTATGCGGCCGTCGGCGTGGGGTTGGTGGCGTTCGTTCTGTTCCGATGGGGGGTTGTGGAGTGGCTCGCCCGGAAAACGCTCCGCCCCCTTCAACGGATGCTTTATCCGCTGCCGGTGACCGATCAGGTGCTGCGCGGGTTGATCATGCGGGCTGCGCTCAAGTACCGCGTGTCGGTGCCGCAGGTGGATGCCATCACCAAAGACATTATCGAAAACTGGGACACGAAGTCCGGGTCCGCGGACGACTCACACGAATAATGAATGTCATGGACAACGGATCGACAACGGATCGAGCGGACGCGGCCACGCGCCTCTACCTCGTTCGGCACGGCGAGACGGAATACAACCGCCGGGGCGTTGTGCAGGGCGGGGGCATCGACAGCGAGCTGAACGAGACCGGCTACGCGCAGGCCGAGGCCCTCGCGGAGCGTTTTTCCGAGGAGCCGGTGGACACCCTGTACGCCAGCACACTTCGCCGTGCCAAGCAGACCGCCGACGTGCTTTCTGAACCCCACGAGCCCGTGACGAAGACCTACCTCCGCGACCTCGAGGAAATGGCTTGGGGCGTCTTTGAGGGCGAACCGCCCTCTGAAGAGCGGGACGAAGCCATGAGCGCGATTAAGGATCGGTGGCGCGAGGGGCAGTACGATCACGCCATCGACGGCGGCGAGTCGATTCGGGACGTGCAGGCGCGAGCGCATCGGGCGATAGAGCACATCGTGCGTCGGGAGACGGGCAAAACAGTACTCGTCGTCACCCACGGGCGATACCTGCGGGTCCTTCTCGGGTCGGTGCTCGACGAGTACGATCTGGGCGACATGCACCGGCTCGATCATTCCAACACGTGTGTCAATCACGTGGTGCATACAGCGGGGCGCTTTCGGGCGGAGCTTCTCAACTGCACGGCGCACCTGTCCTCTTCGTCCGGTGCGCAGTGACCGTCGTACGCCAGGGTTCATCAACGACTGACGAATGGAGCCCTTTTCATGCTCGACCTCGATCCTTCTCCTCCACATTCCCTCGACGGGACCGATGCGGTGCGCGAGGCTCTCGCCGACCGGGTAGCCTACGTCCTCGATAGCCGGACGAACGGAACCTCCCGGATCGTTCGGACGAGTGTCGCCCTGCCGCGCGAGGTCGATCCGCTTCGCTGGGTTCGAGCACAGGAGGCGGACGAGGCGGCGTACTGGTCGGCCCGCAACGAGGAGGGCACGATCGCAACCGTGGGCGCGGCCGACGTCGTGAAGAGTGCCGAGCGTCCCATCGACTACGATGGTCTTCGCAAACAACTAGGTGGGCGTCTCGCCCACGCGGAAGCCCCAATCCGCTACTACGGCGGTCTTCGCTTTGACGCCTCGCACCCGCAGACGAACGGGCACCTCGCCGCGCCCTGGGCACCGTTCGGTACGGTTCGATTCGTGTTGCCTCGCTTCGAGCTGCATGCGCACGGTGATCAAACGGAGCTCGTGTGCAACCTCATTCTCCCGCACGATGGCGGGAAGAAGGATGCCCTCTTCGACGCCATTCAACGTCTTTCTTTCCCGGAGCTCAACACGCCCGCACCGCTTCCCGCGCCCCTTGACCGGACCGATGCCCCCGATCGGACAGGATGGAATGAGGTGGTTCGCTGGGCGCTCGACGCGATTGCGGATCGCGAACTTGACAAGGTCGTGCTGGCCCGGCGGGTCTCGCTGGACTTTGGCACGGCGTTGGGACCGTTTCGTGTGCTTCAACACCTCAGACGGGCCACGCCGAGATGCTTTCACTTTGCGGTGCGCCCGGCCAACGGAGCGGCGTTCATCGGGGCGTCGCCCGAACGCCTTTTTCGTCGGACGGGCGACCAGGTAGTGAGTGAGGCCGTGGCGGGGACACGGGCCCGGGGGGAAACCGATGAGGCCGACGCGGCTCTCCGCGATGAGTTAATGCAAAGCCCGAAGGAGCGGCGCGAGCACGCCTTCGTGCAGAAAGCGATTCAGGCCGATTTGGAGAAGCTGTGCACGTCCGTCGAGGGACCCGACACGCCGTCCGACCTGGCGTTGGCGCGGGGTCGTCATCTCCACGCCCGCCTTACCGGCACGTTGCAGAACGGCGCGTCCACCCTTGACCTGCTCGATGCCCTGCACCCGACGCCGGCCGTCGGCGGGGTGCCTAAAGACCGGGCGCTGACGGCCATCCGCACGCAGGAGCACTTTGATCGCGGCTGGTATGCCGGGCCGGTGGGGTGGATTGGTCCCAACGCCGCCGAGTTTGCCGTCGCCATTCGGTCCGGGTTGGTGCAGGACAAGCGCCTCGCCCTCTTCTCCGGAGCAGGCATCGTGGACGGCTCGGTGCCCGAGCGAGAGTGGGACGAGATCGAGCAGAAAATTGGCGACTTCGCCTCGGTCCTCGGGCTCGACGGGCACGCTGTAGACGCGTCATAGCCCCGTGTTCGATCAGCGCAGTGCTTCCAGATTCTCTATCAATCTGTGTCCGATTCGTCGACGACCCCGCTGGATGCGCCCAATGTCACGTATCTCTGGGCGCAGGTGTTGATCGAAGAACTGGTGCGGAACGGGGTCGACACGTTTTTCGTGGCGCCGGGCTCTCGGTCGACCCCCCTCACGGTTGCAGCGGCCCGCCATCCGGACGCCCGTGTGGTGCTGCACGTTGACGAGCGGGGCAATGCCTTCGCGGCGCTGGGGTGGGGACGGGCCACGCGTCGTCCCGCCGGGTGGATCACCACGTCCGGCACCGCCGTCGCCAATGGACAGCCCGCCGTGGTTGAGGCTTCGGTCGATAGCGTGCCGATGTTGCT
>CAZTDC010000013.1:4452-24246 GCA_964612165.1 uncultured Salinivenus sp. | reverse complement strand
CCGGCACGTCGGGGGACTCGCAGATCGAGCTTGACTGGAGTGGGGGAGCGGGGGCGGAGACCTACAACGTGTACCGCTCGACCAGTTCGACGGACGGAGCGAGCGGGGACCCGCTGGAGTCGGGCATTACGGAAACGAGCTACACCGACGAGGGGGCCGAGAACGGGACGACCTACTACTACCGAGTGACCTCGATCAATCCGGATGACGAAGAGAGCAGCGCGTCGAACGAGGTCGAGAAGACGCCCTTCGACGACCCGCCGGATCGGCCGTAGCAGTTTCCTTGCTCACCTTTCCCTTCCGTTCATGACGTGCTTCTCACCCTCCCTGATGTTCCCCTGCGAAGAAGCTCCTTCGCCCTCGCCGATCGGTGGCTGCTTTGGGCCCGGGTGGAGGCCTACCCCGATCGACTGGTGATGAGAGGCTGGTCGCTCACCGGCCGTCATCACCGCAAGGTCTTCCTCACCCAGATCCGGTCAGTAGAGGGCGAGGACGGTCGCCTCCATCTTCACCTGAAGACGGGAGAGCAGGTCACACTTCTCGTCGATCAGGCCGCACGCTGGGCGAGATTCCTGCGGGCGCAGTGTCGGGTGAGTAGAGATCGGGACGCTGGCTAGAGAACGTCATTGCCAATCGGTCAATCCCCAGCGTCCCTGGGCAGTCTGCTCCTGAGACGGCCTAATTGGAAGACCCGTCTTCATCTGGCCCGGAGCCGTTCGAGCTCCCATTGAAGAAGTAGCGGAAGCCGATGGCGCCGTCGAAGCGGAGGGCGGACGGGTCGGTGATGCGGACGGTGGGGGACACTTCGGCAAAGACGTCAATCGGGGCAGAGCCGAAGAGATAGTTGACACCCAGCGGACTGCGGAGGGCAAACTGGTTGTCCGTATCTTCAGTCACGGTGTATTGCCCCCCAGCGCCGATGTACAGAGCCAAAAAGCCCTCGCCCACGCTCAGCTTATTGAAGTTGTGAAAGAGGTAGTCGCCCTGAAGAACCCAGTAGGATTGCGAGGCAGGGCTCGAGCCCGAGATGAAGAACGATGACAAGCCGGCTACGGCCTGGCGGTCCGACAACCAGGCTTTCAGATTTAGCCCAATCGGGTTCCGGTCGAGGGCTGACGTCCCATTCGTCACGCCGAGAGAGGCGCCCACGCCCACCCCCTCTGTTTGAGCCGACGCCGGTGCCGCCGAAAGGAGCCCGATGAGCAGGAGGGAAAGCGATAAAAGGGCCAGTTGTCGTGTCATAAAAGGTGGACCTACGAGCGGGAACGTGGAGCTCTGCAGTGAGTGGACGTCGTTGGAGACGGCAGGACATCAAGCGTTCTATGCCCGCCATTTCGTTCCTGTATGAACCCCTCTCCGGTAATGGAGATCCTGCATACGGATGAACAACTCTTGGTGATTGCCAAGCCGCCCGGTCGGCTCGCCCAGCCGGACCACACGGGCGATGCGGACGTGCTCACGCTTGGGAAGCAGTATCTGGACGATCAGGGAGAAGTCGATCCCTTCCTCGGGTTGGTTCACCGTCTCGACCGGCCCACGTCTGGCGTCATGGTGCTGTCTCGCACGTCTGCCGCCGCCCGGGCCTTGAGTGCGCAGTTTCGGGAGCGCACGGCGGAGAAAACGTACTTGGCCGTGGTGGAGGGGACCCTCCGAGGAATCGGGACCTGGACGGATTACGTGGCAAAGCTCGATCGGCAGCCCACCCTTGTTTCGCCCGATCATCCCGAAGGCAAGCGCGCCAAGCTTCAGTGGCAGGCGCTCACACGCAGCGACGACCGCACGCTCCTTCGTCTTCAGTTGCACACCGGCCGCCCCCACCAGATTCGTCTCCAGGCCGCCGATCGGGGGCATCCGGTTGTAGGAGACACGCGCTACGGCGCCTCCGAGCCGCTACCGGAGGGAGCGATTGCGCTCCACCACGCCCATCTCCGTGTCGAGCATCCCGAGCGGCCTACCGTCAACACGTTCGTAGCCCCCGTGCCCGATGTCTGGGACGCTGTTCTCTCGGCAGAGATGCGGGAGGCAGTCGATCGGGTACTGGACCGAGCGACGATGGATTGACCGGAGACGTTGATCCTGCGAAATCGTGATACAAATTAAGGTGACCCTGAACGGCCCACCTGCACCCCAGTTGTACAATCCCCAGATATTACTGAAACTCCTGCATCGCACTTATGGGAGACACTTTTGATCGCGTCGAGACCCTCCGAGACGACCCGCGCACGGACATTCCGCTGGCCCATCGGATGAAACGATTTGTGGAGGCCCTCCAGATCCGCATCACCAAGAAACTGCAGGAGGTGGACGGCTCCACGTCCTTCGAGGTGGATCGCTGGGAGCGAGAAGAGGGAGGGGGCGGCATCACGGCCGTCATCGAGGGCGGCGATGTCTTCGAAAAGGGAGGCGTCAACACGTCGGCGGTCCACGGCCCGCTGCCGGATCGGATGGCGGATGTGCTCGAGGTGGACGCGAAGCCGTTCTACGCGACGGGGCTCTCGCTGGTGGTCCATCCCCGGTCCCCGTACATTCCCACGGTCCACGCCAACTTCCGGTACTTTGCTCTCGGCGAAGACCTGATGGATCCCGACGACCAGTGGTTCGGGGGCGGGGCGGACCTCACACCGTACTACCCCCGCCTGGAGGACGCGCAGCACTTTCATCGGGTGTGGAAAGAGGTCTGTGACCGGCACGACGACGTGGCCGACTACGCGACGTTCAAACAAGAGTGTGACGAGTACTTCTACCTCGACCACAGGAATGAGGCGCGGGGGGTCGGCGGGATCTTCTACGACTACCTGCGCGATGATCCGGAGGGCACCTTCTTCTTCACCCGCGAGGCGGGGCGGTCCTTCCTCAAATCGTACCTGCCGATCGTCGAGCGACGGCAGGAAGAAGACTGGAGCAAGCGCGAGCGGCAGTTTCAGCTTCGCCGACGCGGTCGCTACGTTGAGTTCAATCTGGTGTACGATCGCGGCACGAAGTTTGGGTTAGAAACGGATGGGCGTACGGAGAGCATCCTCATGAGCCTGCCGCCGCACGTGACGTGGGCCTACGATCGGCAGCCGGAGCCGGGCACGCCGGAGCACCGAGCCCTTTGGTACTTCACGGCCCGCGACTGGTTTGATTTGGGCCCCGACGACGTTCCGGAGGGCACGGCCTAGGACGCCCGACGGAGGGGGCTCCGCGCTACAGCTTAGAGCACGCAGACCAGTAGCACACGCTCAGCGGGGAGGCGCCGAATTGGTAAGCGACGGCGATGACCGTCACCGGCGTAAGACCGAGTAGCCCCGACGAAGAAACGCTTGGTCGACGGTCCACATGTCGGTCGTCATACAAAAGATAGGCACAGAGATTCCGTGCACTTTGCCTCGGTCTACGGAGAAAAGAGGTGATGACCCATGCATCAACACTGCTCAATCAAGTACATTCTGAGTTCCATTTTGGGGTTCCTGTGAGAGCCCAAAGCAGATGAAGTGAAGTCCCCGGGTACGTGCACGTTTTCGGTTGAAAGTTCAAGCCGAACCTGGAACTGCTAAACAGAATTGGACGCATAACTCTGTAACATTTCTCGGACGTACTCCCTGTTGGTTTCGGCTTCTGTTTTTCATGACGCCCCTCGACTTTCTGCGCTGGTACGAGTTCGACGAGCGGATTCTCCGCGGTGGGTATTTCCCGTCTGCGCCTCTTGAGGTAAGCGAGGGCGAACGGGTGGGGGTTGTCCTGTTGAATCGCGGAGGACCGGAGACGCTCGACGACGTGGAGTCGTATCTCTACAACTGCTACATGGACCCGGCTCGGTACGATCTGCCGCTGGGGGGGCGCCCGCGGCACTGGGCATGTCAGGCGGCTGCGTCGTATCGCGCGTCCAGTGTGAAAGAAGACTACGAGCTCATTGGCGGCGGGTCGCCGCTCACGCGCCTGACGCGAGAGCAAGCCGACAGTTTACAGGGGCACCTCAACGACACGTTCGGCGATCCCACGGGGATCGACTTTCGTACCTATGTGGCCATGCGCTACTGGCACCCTTTCAGCGAGGCGGCGGCTGCCCAGATGAAGGAGGATGGGGTGGACCGTGTGGTCTTGTTGCCGCTCCACCCACAGTACGCGAAGCAGACGAGCGGCTCCTCGCTCGCGCGGTGGAAAGCCCTGGAAGAGAGGGGCGAGGCGCGATCGTGGCCCACGACGACCGTCGTTGAGTACGCCGCCAATCCAAAATTTGTGCGGGCCCTTTCCGAGCGCATCGACGAGGGCCTTCAGCGGTTTCCGCGCGACCGGCGCGACGATGTCACGCTCCTCTTTTGTGGATATAGCACCTCGCTGCGCGACCGGGAGCGGCGAAAGGACCCGTACTGCTGCCTCGTGCACTCGACGGTCGAGCAGGTGATGCGCCATCGCGGCCACGAGCGGTCCTTCCGCACGGCCTTCCAGGACACGGGGGGGCTGCAGTCGGGACTCACGCCCACCACGACCGAGGCCCTCGGCGAGCTGGCGGAGAAGGAAGAGGACGCCGTCCTCGTGGTGCCCGTCGCGTACGTGACCGATCACCTCGAAACGAACTACGTGCTTGACATCAAGGTGCGGGAGGCGGCCGAGCGTGCCGGCATCCACCACTACGAGGTCACGTCTGCACTCAACACCCATCCCTTGTTTATCGAGGCCCTGGGTGAAGCCACCATCGCCCAGTTGGAGCTGCCGGTGGATGTCAACCAGCTCCGCGTGGGGGGCGATGGCCTCTCGCAGGACTATCCGCTGCGTCCGCTCGAGGATATGCCCCGTCACAACGCGAGTGAGCGCGAGGCGCATTGTCCCAACTGCGGCTGCAACGGGGAGGCTCGTCGTTGGACCATGGCGGAGGACGCCCCCGACTCGGATGCTGTACAGGCGGGAGCCGGCAACAGCGAGGCGGAAGAATCCTCGTCGGAACGCTCTTGATCTCCGTGATTCCCGGTTTTTGGAGAAGTCAGAGGGGAGACGAGCGGCCGAGACGACCGGCTGTAGGGTCGCCGGTTTTGTCTCTTCCGTCTCGTGTGACAGCCCGCAACTGGGCCTCTTCAGACCGCTTCGGTCTCTAAGCTTGGAGCGGAATCGACGTCTTTTGCGAATCCAGGCATCGGCATGACTGATATTGACACGCGTTCGCCCTCCGATCATCTCCTGCGCACGCTTGCGGCCGTGCCGGTTTCTAGCGAAATCCTCGATCTGGGGTGCGGCCACGGCCGCCACACCGAAGCACTGCTTCGCTTGGGCTTTCCTGTCCACGCCTGCGACCCTCGCCCGGAAGCGGTCCAGAAAACGCGGGAGACGGTGGAGGATCTGCTGGAGCAGGGAGAGGCGGACACTGTGGTTCAGGTCGCCACCCTGGATGGGATTGACTATCCGGAGGCCACCTTCGACTGGATCGTCGCCGCGGACGCGGAAACGTATGTATCGACCGAAGAGGACCTTCGGGGGCTTTTCCAAAAGGGACGGCGTTTGCTAAAGCCAGGCGGTTGGTTCTACGTGTCGCTGCCCGCGGTCGAGGAGGAGGGCATGTCTGAGGAAAAGCAGGAAGAACCGGACCGGTTTGTTGAAGACACGATCGAACGGCAGCGATCCGCGGCCGATCTGGCCGAAGCGAGTGCGCCGTCGCGGGTTGAGGATACGGAGACACCCCGAATTCGGGCCATCTACCGCCGGGTAGAGCCGCACACCCCGGCGTAGTTGGTGTATTGGGACGACGGTTACGAGCGGGTCATTTTGAGGCTCCCGTCCGAACCACGAGTCCACATACGGCGTTCATTTGGATGCGGAATCGATTTTCTCTACACGAACAGTCGCCCGATTTATGGAAGTTGCTCCTTCCAAGCTTGACCTTCGTCGCAGCAAGGACTTTTATGAGCGCGCCCAGCACACCATTCCAGGAGGGGTCAACTCGCCCGCTCGGGCGTTCGACAGCGTGGGGGGGACTCCCCTGTTCATCGAAGAAGCTGAGGGCGCATACCTGACGGATGCAGACGGCAACCGGTTCGTCGATTTTGTTGGCTCCTGGGGGCCCATGATCTTCGGCCACGCTCACCCTGAGGTTGTAGAGGCCGTGCAGCAGCAGACAGAGGCCTCCACTTCGTTCGGGGCGCCGACCGAGATTGAGATCGAGGTTGCGGAGCTGGTGTGTGATCTCGTCCCGTCGGTCGAGAAGGTGCGCATGGTCAATTCGGGAACAGAAGCCACCATGAGTGCAGCGCGCCTGGCCCGCGGGTACACCGGCCGCGATAAGGTGATCAAGTTTGAGGGCAATTACCACGGCCACGGCGATTTCTTTCTGATCGCTGCCGGCAGTGGGGCCATGACGCTAAGTGAACCCGACTCGCCGGGGGTCACGGAGGGCAACGCCAAAGATACGCTCCTCGCGCCGTTCAACGACCTGGAGTACGTTGAGACGCTCGTAGAGAAGAACGAGGGCGAGGTGGCCTGCATCATCGTGGAGCCCATCGCCGGAAACATGGGGTGCATTCCGCCCGAGCCGGGGTTCCTGGAGGGGCTTCGAGAGCTCTGCGACGCCCACGACGTGGTGCTCATCTTCGACGAAGTGATGACGGGCTTCAGGGTGGCCCCCGGCGGTGCGCAAGAGCGCTATGGCGTCACTCCGGATCTTACGTGTCTGGGGAAGATCATCGGAGGGGGGTTGCCCGTGGGGGCGTACGGCGGGCGACAAGAAATTATGGATTACATCTCACCCACCGGTCCGGTCTATCAGGCGGGTACCCTCAGCGGCAATCCGCTGGCCATGCGCGCCGGTCACGCCGTGCTTTCGAAGATCGCCGAAGAGAAAGACACGCTGTACGATGAGCTGGAGGCGTTTGGGGCGGCGTTGGAAGAGGGCACGCAGGAAAATCTCGACGCGCTCGGCCTTGACTACACCACCACCCGGGTGGGAGCGATGGGCAGCCTCTTTTTCACCGATCAGCGCGTCGTGGACCAGGAAACGGCGCAGTCAACCGACACCGATCGGTACGCGGCGTACTTCCATTCGATGCTGGAGCAGGGCATTTATCTGCCGCCGTCCCAGTTTGAGGCCTTCTTCTTCGGGGCCAGCCACGGGGAGGAGGAGCTTGAAGCGACCCTCACGGCCCAGCGTAATGCCCTGAAGGAAATCCATTAAGCGGGCCGAGGCGGCGAACTGCGCAGGGGCGTGAGGCAGAAGTCGAAAGATCGACTCCGTCTCTACCCATCACAGCTACGGAAGGAAGGGCCTGTAGCTGCAGACGTACAGCGGAAGAGACGCCCCTGTGTACATCCGCAGTTAGACGGGAAGTGATGGGAGGGAGGAGCACCTACGGGGTCCACAACTTCACATCCTCGTCCTTGCTTCCGGAAAGGACGTAGCGCCCGTCGGGAGAGAAGGCAATGGCATTCACGCCCTCGGCATCCCCTTCGAAGACGTAGCCGAGCTGTCCGTCTTCCACCTTCCAGAGCTGGACGGTCATGTCACTGCTTCCGCTGAGGACGTACTGACCGTCCGGGGAGAAGGCCACGGCAATGACGAGCCCCGAATGGCCTTCAAAGGTGCGAAGAAGCTTGCCCGATTCGACGTCCCAGAGGCGGGCGGTCATATCGTCGCTACCGGAGAGGGCATACTCGCCGTTCGGTGAGAAGGCGACGGAAAAGACGTAGGTCGAATCCCAGTCGCCCTCATCGAAGACGCGGACCACTTCGCCCGTGGCGGTCTCCCAGAGTTTGAGCGTGCCCGATTGGCCGCTTCCCGAAAGGACATACTCGCCGTCCGGAGAGAAGGTCACGGAGAAGATGGCCTCGTCGTTGTCGTCGAAGCGGCGAACGAGATCGCCCGTGTCGGCGTCCCAAAGATGAAGGGTGCCGGAGGCATCGCCGCCTGACAGGATCCGTTGACCGTCGGGCGAGAACGTGGCCCCGAGAACCGCCTCCGAGTGTTCTTCGATGGTGCGAACGGCCTCGCCACTGTCCACGTCCCACAGCCGCACGATTCCGTCGGACGTTTCACTGACGAGACGCTCGCCGTCTGGTGAGAGTGCAACCGAGATCGGCTGTTCGGTGAGACCATGGAAGGTTTGAATCTCACGCCCCGTAACGACCTCCCAGAGCTTGATTGTGTTGTTCGCCGCACCGGAGAGCGCATATTGGCCGTCAGGGGAGAAGGAAACGGCGTTCACCCAGTCGGCATTGCCTTCGAGGGTGCGTACAATGTGGAGGCGTTGCCGTTGCGGACCTGCTCCGTCCGTCGACACGGACTCCTCTTCTTGTTGGTCCTCCTCTTCGGCGGTTGCCGTTTCTTCCTCCTCGGTACTCACTGCCGCCTCAGACATGGCGGCCGCCGGTTCAGGCTCGGGTTCGGGCTCGTCTGCTTCCTCCTCAGGACGAAATACCTGCGTCTGAGCGGGTCCGTCCGGCTCTTGACCGTCGTCGTCCGGCACGGATGCCTGTTCGCTGGCAGCCCCATCGCCAGAGGGAGAAGGCACCTCGACCGACTCTCCGGGATCTTCCGAACGCAACGCCTCGGCTACCTCATCCCCGGTCTGGTAGCGGTCCTCCGGATCCTTCTTCAGCAGCTTGGCGATGATCTGCTCCAGCCATTCCGGAACGTCGGAATTGATCTGACGGGGCGGCGTGTATGATTCGTGGAGCACCTTATATACGACGCTCATGGGGTGACCTCCGGTATGCGGCAGCTCGCCCGTCAGTGCCTCATACAGTACGACCCCAAGGCTATAGAGGTCGCCCCGAGCATCTACGTCGTTGCCGCGGGCCTGCTCGGGACTCATGTACTCAGGGGTGCCAAGCACGGTCCCTGTTTGCGTAAGTCGAGCATCGGAACCGGCGTAGGCAATGCCGAAGTCCATAAGCACCGGACGCCCCACGTCCGTCACCATGACGTTGGAACTCTTCACGTCTCGATGAACGGTGCCCTCTTCGTGGGCGTAACCAAGGGCCTCCGCCATCGGGGCGATCAGACTTACGGATTGTTGGGGGGGAACGGGGCCCTTCTCCTGCACGATGTCGTGCAGGTCACGTCCCTTCAGGTACTCCATCGCCATGTAGTGCACGCCGTTCAACTCCCCCTCGTCAAAAATCGTCACGATGTGAGGGTGACTGAGCTGCGCCGCAGACTGGGCCTCCCGATGGAACCGTTTCAGCATCTTCTGGTCGTGCGTCATCCCCTGAGGGAGCACCTTCAGGGCAACGTCCCGGCCCAAATTTTCCTGGACAGCCTTGTAGACGATGGCCATTCCGCCCCGGCCCAGTTCCTTCTCGATCTTGTACTCGGGATTCATCGCGTCCCGAACGAGCGTCTCCGGGTTGGAGGAGAGGGTGCCCGATGAGGACGTCTCTGGGGGATCCTCAAGCCACTCACCGCAGTGCTTGCACTTGCGGGCAGCTTCTAAGATTTCTTCGTGGCAATACGGACAACGCTTGGTGGCTTCGGACATGTCCTGGCTGCGATTCGTGCACTGCACCTACCCCAAATTTCGAGGGCCGACGACGCATCTCATCAAGCCGCCGTGCCGTGTACTGTCAAGCGGAGTAGGAAATCGGAAAGACCGATAAGGAAGGTACCCGAGTAAGAACGAAACAGGGCTCTGGATACGACCAGGGCGGGACTCGGGCAACAAAGTTTGAGGCCTCTAACCTGTTCATCGTACAGACGAGCAATAATGTTGCCAAGTCTATACGAGGGGAGGAAGGGCTGGCCGATTTCAAAGCCCACGTGTAGGACAAAAGTCCTCTAATCGCGTTCGTAGCGAAGCATAAGCTCACCCATTCGAATCATGTCGCCGCCCTCCAGTTCAGTCGTTTCCCCAGTTGGAAGGTGATCCCCGTTTACCATCGTCGGATTTGTCTCGCTTGTGTTCTTCAGGAGGATCTTGTCGTCCTGCTGGATAATTTCTGCCTGCATGCGGGAAACAGTTCGGTACGTGTCTCCAAGCTGAATGTGAGCGAAGGCTTTTTCGCCTTCCACCTCAGCCCGGCCAATCGTCACTACATTTCCCTCTGGGGTTGGACGACCAGCAATCCGGAATTCCTTGCCTTGGTCGGGACCGGCGGCAATTACGAGTCGGCCCGGTACGAATTTCATCGTCTTCGGAGGTGCCTTGAATTTCAGCGTTTCAGGCCCCTCCGACTCCTCCTCGGGTGCGGAGGAACTGCTGGACTCGGATTTGATCCGTTGATCCGACGGTTCGGGGAAACCGGTATCGGCCTCCTCGCCATCGCCACCAAGCTCAGTGGAGGAGAGATCCGAAGAGGCCTCCTCAGACTCGGGAGTTCCATCTTCGGCGGGTGCAGCGGCGGGCGCGGGCTCCTCGGAGCTGGCGTAAGCAAAATACGCCATGACGATAACGACCAGAATTCCGAGCCCCCCGATCAGAAAGACAGTAATTAGGGAGAACCCTTGTCTGAGCGACTCGCTGGAGCTAGATTGATTTTCGGCCGCAGAGGCAACCTGGGAGCGACTCGTTTCTTCCAGGCGCGCCGCGTTTTCCCCAAAAGGAGTGTCTTCGACAATTGCCTCGACACTTTGTCTACTTCCTGTCGAGGGAAGTTCCTTCGCAGTGGTTTCGACACGGATTTCCGCTCCACTGTCGTCCGTTAAGATATAATACTTGACCGCTTTGTCGGAACCAGTGTCGATATGCCGGTCGACAGTTCCGACGACAGTGACGCTATTTCCACTGTATTTGCCCGGATTCCCGAGAATGTCATTGATTGGGGTTTGGGCTTGAGTAGTCCAAGCCCCCAGTGCCAAGAGAAGGCACATCCAGGCAAATGAGCGCATTATCTTTGCAGAGGTCTTGAAATACCGGTTCATAGGGGAAGACATCAGCAATTGGCTTGCTTTCGGTTTAACTGTGAGCGAGGCCCTAGTTTTGGTTGAGGCCAATGCGAACGACGCCGTTCCGTTCTTTCTGAATATATATCGGCCACACGACTTCGCGGACCGACTGACCGCCGTAGTCTATCGAATGGTGATACAGGGAGCGGGTTTTGGACGTCTCTTTCCACGTACTTTCTCCGTATCCGAGATTTTCTCGGTCGAAGTTGTAGGAGTTCTCAACTTGCTCCGCACTGTTCTGAATACAATAGTAGCTTAGAAGAGACGAATCCTCAAAGATCGCGTCGAACGGGTCAAGGTCCTGGTCGGCAATCGAGGCGCTGCTTATGAACGTTCCAATGGCGCTTCCAGTAGCGGGGGCCGTTTCCGTAAACTCAAGATTGTACAGCTTCTTCCATTCTTCGTCGTCTTCGATGTTTTCATAGACCGTTTCCAGGCGAACACTTTCCTCTGGTGTGGTTGCAACGCCAAACTCAAGAACGAGGAATTTTTCCTCGAGTGGACTTACAAGCCAAGCCAGGTTTGAATCCCCAGTCGATTGAAGAAGGGAGACTGTCCCTTCAACCGTTTCTAAGAGAGACGTGCTTGGCTGGTTCGCCTCTTCGCCATACATTCCTCTTTCCACATTTCCATCTGGGGTAAGAATATAAAGCGCTTTAACGTATTTTGGAAACTTGATCCGTTTCAAATCACTCCGAACATGGGAAACCGCGGACCCAGAGGGGTCACCCTCATAGAAGATCGTCCCTGCGCGAAGAAGAGGAGCGGCGAACTTACCCCGCGCAGAAATGACAGATGCAAGTACTGATTCAGAGGATGGATCGCGCCGCGCTCGTTCACGGGCAAGCACATAGGCGTCCTGAAATTGCCCATTGAGAAAATACAGCTCCTCGAGGGTGCCGGCGAGCTCCTTCCACGTTGTCAAAGATTGGTCGGAGTTCCAGTTATCAAGCAGCCAACTATAAGAGCTCATGGCCGCTCCCTGTGCGTCCGATTCGAGAGCAGAAGTACCGCAATAGTATTCAGCCTCAAAGTTCTCATCCACAAAGCTGGGGTAGGAGCGACAGAGCCGGTAGGCGGCTTGATAATTTTCCCCGTCGAATTCCTGTTCAACCAGTGCGCGGAGGAAAGAGGCTGCACGATTTCGGAATCGCTCTTTCTGGGCGGAACTGACATATGGCTGATTGGAGAGAACGCCCAGAAACTGGCGAAGCGCCGAGGCACCCTGTCTTTGAACGGTCCCGTACCAGGCCCCAAAGACTTCCACGATCTTCTCTCGGACCAATTCAATGTCACAGTTTTCGGCAGTACTATTCAAAACCTTCAGCGCCCGCGAGTAATTGGCGCGCTGGAGAAGCTCATCGGCTAGCTGAACTTGGCGCTGCGCAAAATCTTCGCAGGAGGGGGAGGAGGTTGGTCCTGGAGCGGGAGACCCTTCAGAAGCGGCATACGACTGTGAGGGAGCCGCTACAAAGAGCGCCGCAAGGATAAAAGAAGTGAATATGCTCGAGTCCTTTAAAATCCGCATTGATCAAACAAGTACTCAGAATCAGGAACGAAAATGCAACTCACTCACTTGGACGCGCTCGAAAAAAAATTTGGGCTCGTCTTGCTCTTGGCAGTCTCCTCATCGGGGAGGAGAGGCCTCAGGACTTGCAGTATGCAGACGAGCCGAAATGATTAACTAGTGATCGGAAAATAGCCTCCGAGTCTCGAATAGATATATAGAAAATTGACATAGAAAGTCACTGTGCGATCACCAAATTCCAACCTACGAGGGTCTGAGGGGGAATGCAAGCGCGTGAGCCCCGCAAGAAAAGAATCTGTAGAGATTGTTCTGATTTCCGTTACTTAAATAGGGGTAGGATCGATCCATGACAAGGACCTCACAGGACTTACGGTCGAACCCATAAAAAGAGCATACGGGAATGGAGTCGAAATGCAGATTCGATATGCTTCGACGGGGGAAGACGGAGAATTCCTGTACTAGGCAGGCTCCTCCTCCCGAGGGGGGAACGGATAGGTGCGAACGCGACCTAGCTCCCGTTCCAGGGTGCCAGCTTCCGCCAGCACAGCAGAAATATTATCTGTGGATCCAGAGTAGTAAGCCAGCGAAACGAGCGACTCGGCAGCGGTCTGGAGGTCGGGGGTGCCGAGCATGTAGGACTTAAATAGTTGCTTCTGGTCTTGAAGCTTGTCAACGATGAGTCCATCCGAGCAAAGCAGAAATCCGTCCTGCTCGCTAAGTCCGAAGTGGGGTTCGTCCTTGGGAAAAAAGTCAGGTTCATCTCCCGATCCGTCAAGGGTTTTGTTGATAATGTGCCCATACTGCTCAACGAATTCGGGATCGATGTTATCGTCCCCTGCCTCTTTTTCGAACTGTCGCAGATACGAATGATCCTCCGTGACTTGCTTGATCTCGCCCTCGCTCAAATAGTAGACGCGGCTGTCTCCTAGATTTCCGGCAATAAATCGATTATCACAGCCGAGAACACAAGTAAGAGTGGTTCCCATTCCTTCCAGGGAGGGATCCTTTTCTGTAATCTCGCGGATGGCGGCTTGCGATTCATCAAAGGCCACCTCGAGAATGTCTTTCAACTCGTCGGGGGAAACGGAGTCCTCAAACTTTTCCCTCAGGACCGTTTCCACCGTTTGAAGGACGGTTTGGCTCGCAATCTGCCCGCCGGCGACACCTCCCATACCGTCGGCAACCCCGAGGAAGAATGAATCGGGAGAGGGGTAAAAATGTAAGATATCATCCTGGTTGACATCGCGGCGTCCCGGAAAGGTTGTGCCGTGAGCGGAGATCGGTAGCATTACGAAATGCGGTCTGATTGAATGAGAACTTCAGACGGTGGCAGCAGAGGACACGGCGCGAAATGCACCAGAAATACGAGGATCTGTTGCTGTTCCGTCTCGGTCGTCTGGGGGTTCTGCGAGGCTTCAGAGCAAGATATAGTTCACGGAGGACATCTTCAGATTGTTCAGGATGACCTACTGAATGAGGGCAGTGAGGGAGTGAGATCGTATGTGAACAGTTCCATCCTCTCCGTCATTTTTGTGAAGTTGCTCATAAGTGCCCTCGCTGACAGAAGAATGATCCATGTGTATTTCCGCTTCTTCTCTTCTCTGTGTCCTCTAACAACAAAAAGATCGTGCCGGAATTCTGATATTGCCGGCGGAGGGTCTCACACGGCGAGAAGTCGTTCAATAACACCGTCTGGTTCTTGAAGGTTTTCAAGAAGCAGGTCAGGGTTGTGACGTGTCAGGTCTACGGAGTCGGCTCTCCCCGTACAAACGGCCACGGAACGGGTGCCGGAATCCTTTGCACACGCGACGTCGTGTCCTGTGTCTCCGATAATCACGGTATGTTCGGCAGAGAAAGGGTGGCCGGCGTACTCGGTGGCCCGACGAATTGCCAGAGTGGGGAGCTTCGAGCGGTTGGCATGATCGCTTCCAAACCCTCCGACCGAAAAATACCCATCGAATCCCGCGGCCTTCAGCTTATGAAATGCAATTGGTTCGACGTTGCCCGTTACAAGTCCAAGGAATACATCGGACCGATTGGAGAGCAGGGAGAGCACCGAGGCAGCTCCCGGCAGGGACCTTACATTCGGGGCTTGAATCGCCGACTGAGCGATTTCGGTGTAGGCGTTTAGTACGTTAGCGAGCACATTGTCAGTTGACGGGAGCCCGTTCCTGTCCAGCACATCTCGGAAAATGTCTGGATCCGTACGTCCCGAAAACGAAATGTTCTTGAGAGACGCGACCTGTCCCGTCACGTGCTCGATGGATTTGATAACAGCGGTCCGACTTCCCTCGTCTACATGAAGAAGGGTGCCGTCTATGTCAAAAAGAATGAGCCGCATGTTGAAAAAGAAGAAAGTCACGGTGAATAATAACAGTTTTCTAACTTGATGCAGGGAGCACAGTTCGCAGAGGCGGTGAAAATGTGGAAATGTCAGTCTTAGGGGCTCTTCGGGAGGTTGCCATACGCTGGCGTGCGGACGCCTACGAATCCAGGGCTCTGTTCGAAGGTAAAAGTGCACGGAAACCAGAAGCTCAACGGGGTGACCTCTAACTCGAGGTACGTCCTGCAATCGTCATTTGCTGAACGACACCGCGCTTTGCTGAATGGCCGATCTTGATCGACTGATCTCCGACGAGGAGGAGAAAACCCTCTATTTAATTGATGCGATGGCGCTCGCCTATCGGGCCCACTACATTTTTATTAGCCGTCCCCTCATCAACTCGAAGGGGCAGAATACCTCTGCCGCCTACGGCTTTACGAACTCCCTTCTGAAGCTCATCGAAGATCACTCGATTGAGCATGCGGCGGTGGTCTTCGATGCGGAAAGTGACGGAGACTCCTTCCGAGAACAGATCTATGAGGACTATAAGGCCAATCGCGATCCCCCTCCTGATGAGCTTTTGGAAAACCTCCCGTATATCAAGAAAATCGTGCGGGCGATGGACATTCCGGTGCTTGAAGTGCCAGAGGTGGAGGCCGATGACGTCATTGGCACCCTTGCACGCCAGGCGGAAGACGATGGCGCCGACGTGGTGATCGTCTCGCCGGACAAGGATTTCAAGCAACTCCTAACGGAAAAGGTCTCCATCTACAAGCCGTCACGGGGAGACAAGGACTTCGAAATCATCACGGACGACGACTTTCGTGAGGAGTACGGGCTGGACCCCATTCAATTCATCGACATGCTAGCACTCTGGGGAGACACGTCCGACAATGTGCCGGGCGTGCCAAACATTGGGGAGAAGACCTCTATGAAGTATCTTAAGGACTACTACGACGTGGAGGAGGTTATTCAGAACGCTGATGAGATTGGCGGGAAGCGAGGAGAGAATTTGAAGGAGTACGCCGAGGAAGCACGGATGTCGAAGCGGCTCGTGCGCATCCGTACGGATTTGGATGTGGGGATGGACTGGCACCAGCTTCGTCGGTCGGAGCCGGATGAACAGTCGCTCCGGTCGCTCTTTCGGGAACTCGAGTTCGATTCCTTCATCGATCGCCTCGATCTTGTTGGGGGCGACGGCGCTGAGGGAGATGGGACAGCCGACGCGGATCCGGCGCTCGAATTTGACTTTGGGCCGTACGAGCAGGTCGAAGAGCTCGACGCCGAGGCTGTTGACTATGACGTCGTGCAGAATCGGGACGACCTTGAGGCCTTCGCGGAAGAGTTAAAGGAGCAGTCCCGCTACGCTTTCGACACGGAGACGACCTCCACGGATCCGATGTACGCGTCGCTTGTGGGCCTCTCCTTCAGCTGGACGGCGCAGGAGGCGGTCTACGTGCCCACGCCCCTTCCGGACGGCACCGACATGAATACAGTGCTCGACGTGCTCGGTCCCGTTTTGGAGAAGGACACGACCACGGTGGGCCACAACCTGAAGTATGACCTGCTCGTGATGCGCCGGCACGGGGTTGACGTGGGCGGCCCGCTCGTCGATACGATGGTGGCTCACTATCTGGTAGCGCCGGAGGAGAACCACAACATGGGGGACGTAGCGCGTTCGGTGCTCAACTACAAGATGGTTCCCATCTCCGACCTCATCGGGGATGGAGCCGACGAAGAATCGATGCGGGACGTGGCGGTGGAGGAGGCCGCTCCCTACGCCTGCGAAGACGCCGACATTGCCCTTCGTCTGGCCGACGCGCTCGAAGAGCAGTTGGCGGAGGACGAACTTCTGGAGATTGCAGAGGACATGGAGTTTCCGCTCGTTCGGGTCCTCGCCGAGATGGAGCACGTCGGCATTCGGGTTGAGACGGACGTCCTCGATGAAATCTCGTCCGGACTTCAGGAGAAGCTGGACGACATTGAGTCGGAGATTTATGACCTGGCTGGGGAGGAGTTCAACATCAATTCCACCCAGCAGCTCGGCGAGATTTTGTTCGAGAAGCTGGATCTTCCGGTCGTATCCAAGACGCCCACCGGCAAGCCCTCTACGAAGGAGAGCGTACTTGAAGAGCTTTCCACCGAGCACGACATTCCCGGCCTCGTCCTCGACTGGCGGTCGACCTACAAGATCAAGAGCACCTATCTCGACGCGCTGGGGGAACTTGTGCACCCGGAGACCGGACGCATCCACACCAGCTTCAATCAGACGCGGACCTCAACCGGCCGGCTCTCCTCCAGTGATCCTAATCTCCAGAACATTCCCATCCGCACCGAGATGGGGCGCGAGATCCGGCGTGCCTTCGTGCCGCGGGAGGGGTGGACACTGATGGCGGCGGACTACGCCCAGATCGAGCTTCGAATCCTCGCCTCCATGAGCGGAGACGATGCGATGCAGGAGACTTTCCGCGAGGGCGGCGACATTCATACCGACGCAGCAGCCCGCGTGTACGGCCTCGATCTGGACGATGTGACCGCGGACCAGCGACGCAAGGCCAAAGAGGTCAACTACGGCATTCCCTATGGAATTTCACCCTGGGGCCTTGCCCAGCGGTTGCGCATGCCGGTCGACGAAGCGCAGGATCTCATCAAGCAGTACCGGCAGTCCTACCCGGGCGTGTCGCAGCTTTTAAATGAGCTGGTCGAGGACGCCCGAGAGAATGGATACGCCCAGACCCTTCTCGGTCGCCGTCGCTATTTGCCCGATATCGACGCCTCAAATAGCAATCAGCGGAGCGCCGCCGAGCGGGTGGCCGTGAACATGCCCATTCAAGGGACGCAGGCGGACATGATTAAGATTGCCATGAACCGCATTCATGATCGACTTACCACGGAAGAGTGGGAGACGCGGATGCTCCTTCAGGTGCACGACGAACTCGTCTTTGAGGCGCCGCCGAGCGAAATACAGCAGGTCCAGTCGATGATTAACCAAGAAATGGAAGAGGCCCTCCCGCTCGACGACGTTCCCGTAGTCATCGACATTGATGTAGGAGACAATTGGCTCGAGGCGCACTGATTAGAAACGCGGCGGGAAAAGAGAGCCAAACCCGCGGGTACACTCGAATGACTCTCCTGAACAGTACCGCTAGATCCATGCGATTTCTTTCGTTTGTTGTTCTCGTTTCTTTGGGAGGACTCGTCGCTGGCTGTTCATCGCCAGAACTCACGATTTATCCCTCGCAAACCCAGCCGTCACAGGTTGAGAGGACCGTCCAAGGGGGCTACACGTTCTTGGAATCAAGACAAGGAGGGAGCATGGTCACAATCAGCCTTCGCCGCGCGACGAGCGAGTACATCCAGGCCTACGTTTCGATCTCCAATCGTGGAGATGGGCCTGCGACCATCGATCCTGGTCGCATTACAGTGGAGAATGCAGAGACTGAAAACACTTTTTCGGCGTACCCGCCGGGTGAGGCTCCCGCTGTGGTCAGGCGCGCGGCCAAGCAATCCAGCTCCGAGTTTGTTGGGATGGACAGGCTTACCGCCTCGGGGGAGGGAGCCATCTACGGCGCGACTGAGGGGGAGACGGGCTCTCGGGGATCGTACGGCTCCGAATCAGGGGACGACATCTCCTTATCGGATTTGATGCTACAGTCGGAGACTCTTCCGGCTCAGCAAGCCACCTCGGGGCTCGTTTTTACGCCCTTCACGGGCGGTCTCAAGGAGTTCACGATAAATGTGCCCGTAGATGAGACCACCCACTCCTTCCAGTTCAGGGTCGAACGCGCGGAGTAGCATTGGTCTCCTACCCGTGAAGCGACCTTCCAGACTCTCTTTGGGGGAACTGACGAGAGCGGAGCGTACCCATACACGCCGCTTTTTCGACACGGCCTCATTTTTATGACACGATCCACGAGTTTAGATGAAAACCATGGATTTTGCTTCGCAGGTTCCTGCGAACGTTACGTTTCGGGAAGCCTCCGACGGAATCGAATGCTATCGACTCGATGCCAACGACCTCCGCATTCTCCTGCTCCCGCAGGAGGGAGCCCCGGTCGCTACCAGCATGGTAACCTACCATGTAGGTAGCCGTAACGAGCGGTCGGGCCACACCGGGGCCACCCACATGCTGGAGCACCTGATGTTTAAGGGCACTGAGCGGTACCACAAGCGCAACGGCACATCAATTTTTGAGACGCTTCAGCGCGTGGGGGCCAAAGTCAATGCCTCGACCTGGGTCGACCGCACGAACTACTACGAGATGCTACCGACGGAGCACCTGCCGCTGGCTCTCGACATTGAGGCCGACCGGATGCGGGGAGCGCTCCTCGATCCACAGGACGTGGAGTCGGAGCGCACGGTCATTCTCAATGAGCGGGACCGCAATCAGAATGACCCGGTCTCGCGTCTCTTCGATGAGGTGTGGGCGGCGGCGTTTACCGCGCATCCGTACCACCATCCCACGATTGGCTGGAAAAGTGACATCGAGAGCATTACCGTCGACGGCCTCCAGGAGTACTACGACACCTTTTACTGGCCGAACAACGCGACGGTCTCTATCGTGGGCCAGTTCGACAGGAGGGAGGCACTGGAAGAGGTTTCCGAGCACTTTGGGCGGCACGACGGGGCCCCCCAGGACATTCCGCAGGTTACAACCGAGGAGCCGGAGCAGACCGGTCAGCGGCGCGTGACGGTGAAGCAGGACGGGCAGTTAGGGGCGGTCCTCATGGCCTACAAGTCTCCGCCGGCTGTGGATGCGGATTCCGACACCCTCGACGTGCTGGCTCGCATCCTCGCGTCCGGAAAGGGGAGTCGCCTTTTTCAGCGATGCACCGACAAAGGCCTGACCAGCGATGTTTTCGGTATGAACTTCCGGCTTCGTGATCCCGGTCTGTTTTCGGTCTTCGGCTATCTCGCTCCGGAATCGGATCACGAAACGGTTGAGGAGGCGATAGAGGAGGAGATCGAGAAAATCCGGAAGGAGGGGGTTACGCAGACGGAGCTCGACCGGGCGCGCAGCCAGCTTCGGGCCCAGATTGCCTTCGACCGCGACGGGCCGATGAAGGTGGCGTCGCAGCTCAACGAGGCCATCGCGGCAGG
>CAZTDC010000013.1:0-4352 GCA_964612165.1 uncultured Salinivenus sp. | reverse complement strand
ACACCCGACCTGGCGTCCCGCATCCGCGACCGAGAGGCCGGACCGGGCCGGCTGCTAACACTGCAGACTTCCGTAGACGACATCGTGTCGTGGCGCGGCTCCTTTTTGGCGTACCCCGATCGTGCGGCCGGCGACAACCTGCTTCAGGAGTTGACGGTCTCGCTGCTCGACAAGGGGACCGAGCACCGCGACCGGTTTGCGCTAGCTCAGGTTCTTGAGGAATGTGGCGCCAAGCTGAATCTGTCCAGCGACGGGCTGTACGTGGATGTCTCCGGGCGAGCGCTCGCAGAAGATTTACCGCGTGTGATGGACGTTCTTGCAGAGATGCTGCAGAGACCGTCGTTTGAAGAAACGGAGTTCGAAAAGGCGCGGGCGCAGGCCGTCGCGCAGGTACAGCGCCGAATGGAAAAGACGGGCGCACAGGCGTCCGCCGCGCTTACTCGTCGGTTGTTTGAGTCGGGACACCCAAACTACAGCGACGCGCCGGAGGAGGCCCTGCGTCGCCTCCAGCAGTTCTCAGTGGAGGATGTGGAGAGGTATCACGCCAATCATTTTGGCGCTACGGAGTGGACCTTGGCCGTGGTGGGCGATCTGGATCATGACCGCGCTGCGTCGGTCGCGGCCGAGGCATTCGAGGGCTGGGACGGGCACGGCGCCGAGGCCGACCACGACACCGAGGCTGCGGCCGACCAAGAACCCGGGCGGAGCGTCATTCCGATGCCCGACAAGTCAAACGTCGACGTGCGGATGGGGCATGCGGTGCCCATTCGGCGGGACCACGACGACTTTCCGGCGCTCTACGTCGGCAACTATATCCTCGGCGGCAATTTCTCGGCCCGCCTCATGAACGAGGTCCGCGACGAGAGGGGGCTCACCTATCACATCGGCTCCGGCGTGTCGGGCGTGTCTACTCGATACGCAGGCTACTGGCAGACCCAGGTCACGCTCAGCCATGACGCGCTGGAGGAGGGAATTGCCGCCACGACAGAGGTGATCCGAGACTTCGTGGACGAGGGGGCGACCGACGACGAGCTCGCCGACAAAAAGACGACGATTACAGGCTCCTACACGGTGGGGCTCGCCACCACGGAGCGCCTGGCGCAATCGATTCTCACCAACGCCGAGCGCGGATTTGAGGTGGGCTATTTGGACCGGTTTCCCCAAGAGATCGAAGGCCTGACGCTTGAAGAGGTCAACGAGGCGGTTCGCAGGTATCTGCGTCCGGACGAGATGCACGAGGCCCTTGCAGGAGTGAGCCCGGGGTCGGTTGAAGCGTGAACCGGGAGCTGTGAAGACGTGATTGCAGGGCAATCCGTCCTATCTCGTTCCGTAGGACACACTTCTCGGCGACCAGAGGAAGAGGGCTGAACACCTACCGGTTCAGGATTGAGGAACCCGAAGAGGACTCACTCTTCGTCCATTTCGTTTCGGATAATCGACAGGCGCTCTTCGGGGGAAAGGGGCTCTTCTTTGGGCATCGCAAAGGCGAGCCCAAAGTAGGCGAGAATCAGTGGGCCGGCGGAGCTAATGACGCCGATCACGAAGGCGATTCGGACAAGGGTCGAGTCCAAATTTAAGTACTCCGCGATGCCGCCGCACACGCCCAGAAACTTTTTGTCGGACCGCGATCGAGTCAGCCGGTTCTTTTCCGTCTTTTTCGGTTCCTCCACGACCTTCGGCTCTCCGGTCTCGGCGTCGACGGCTTTTTTCGTACCCTCGTCTGAGGAGTCCGATGAGCGCCAAGTAAGCACGCCGAAGCCCAGCAGAATGACCAGAACGCCCGCGAGCCAGGGCAGGGCGTTGGCAAGCCCAAAGAGCGGGGCGGCCCACACCTCCAGTTCTGTCAACAGGTAAATGATCCCGGCCAGAATGAGGCTGAGTCCCGACATCGTCTGCAGGTTCAAGAAGGACGACTCCTCCTGCTCGTCGTCCTCGAAGTAGAGGGATTCCAGTTCCTCGTCGGAGATGTCGTCGAGGTCGAGCGTGGTCTCGCCCACCCGGAAGGCCTCTCGCTGCGACGGGGAGGGAGACGTTGGGTCCGAGGAGCGGGAACGGGTCCGTTCTCGATTGGCCATGAGCCTGAACGATTAATGGAGGGATAGAGGCGTGGAGAGTGTGCGGTCGGAGGGTCACCGGTCAGCAAGGTCCTCAACCCAGAGTGGCGTGGTTTCAAAACCGTGTCATGGTTGAAAGGACGAGGAATTTTGAGGAACGCGGAAGGAACCACGCTCGGTCACGATGTGGGTCCCGGGCACGTCGTGCGGATCCGCCGGGACGGTTGGGCGAAGGCAATCCTCGTAAACAACAATGATTCGGGGCACGCCGACGTCCTGTAAAAACGCGTCGTAGTATCCCGATCCGTGCCCAATGCGATGTCCGTTGCGCCCCGCCCCCAATGCGGGTACCACCACCGCGTCGAGGGCGTTGAGGGACATCCGATCAGTGCCAGTCGGCTCCCGGATGCCCCAGCGGTTAACGGTCATGGCGGCGGGTCCGGCGTAGCGTCGGTGCTCCATGGCGGGTGCAGCCGGGTCGTAGCTGGTAACAACCGGCAGGATCACGTCCACGCCCTGGCCACGGAGCGCTGTGATGAGGGGGCGCGTATCTACCTCCCCGTCCTCCGTTTGCGGCCAGTACGTGTGCACGGTCGACGCCGCTGCAATTGCGGGCAGACCCAGCACGCGGCTGCAGATGAGCGTGCTGCGAGCCGCATAGGAATTGGCCGAAAGTCCTTGACGGTAGGCGCGAAACTGTATGCGCCACTCGTCTTTGGACGTGGAGGCTGTAGGCGAACCCATTCAAATGCAGGAAAGAGCCCATGTGTCGAGAGCAAAACTTAACGATTTACCGACTGAAAACGATCCAGGCAAATCCATGCAGTTGCCGACGAGAAATAGGCGAGGCCCGGATGGATGCCCGATTTTTTGGACCAGTTCGGTGGCTAATTTCGGTTAACTAGTAGCAGTGGTCCTCGCTCAGATAGAGAACATTTTCGATGTTTTATCTGGGGTTGGTAATCACGAGTCCCAACGAAGAATTGTTACAGATTCTATCTGCTCAAATTACCCTCAACAACCAGCGAATAATAGATGAACACCTCTGAGGAAACGGATCGTTTAGCGGCCTTCAATGCGTATAGGGACCGAATGAACCGCCGGATCCTCGATGAGAAGGACCACTTGGGCATCAAGCGGTTCTTTAACCTCGACGATGCGGCGTACAGGGAGGGGGCGCTCGATCGGCCTACGAAAGAACTATTGGGGCTGGTGGCGTCGATGGTGCTCCGATGCAACGATTGCATCGACTACCACCTTCAGCAGTGCGTTGAGCTGGGGGTGACCGATGACGAGCTCGACGACGCGATGAACGTTGCGCTGGTGGTGGGAGGATCGATAGTGATTCCCCATCTCCGCCATGCGGTGGAGACCGTCGACCTGCTGCGCGAGCGGGAGGATGCAGACGGGTCGGAGGAGGGAGACGACGCGTAGCGAACCGATTGTTGAAGCGAACGCCTTATGTTTGAGAATCTATCTGAAAAGTTGGAAGGGGCTCTGCAGTCCGTGACGGGTCAGGGCAGCATCAACGAGGTCAATGTGGCCGAGACGATGCGCGAGATCCGGCGTGCGCTTCTGAATGCGGACGTCAATTACAAGGTGGCGAAAGAGTTCACGGACAACGTGAAAGAAGAGGCCACCGGAGAGGATGTCCTCAACTCCGTCACGCCCGGCCAGCAGCTCACCAAGATTGTCTACGACGAGCTGGCACGGGTGCTTGGAGGGGAACTCGAAGAAATTGAGATGGCCGACACGCCCCCGACCGTTATTCTGGTAGCGGGCCTACAGGGGTCGGGCAAAACCACCTTCAGCGTGAAGCTTGCAAAGCACCTCAAGAAGAAGGGCCATGCCCCCATGCTGGCGGCCTCCGACGTCTACCGGCCCGCCGCCGTGGACCAGCTGAAGAAGCTGGCCGGCGACGTGGGCGCGCCCGTCTACTCGATCGAAGAGGACGGAGAGATCGTTGAAGATGCGGTACGCGTCGCCGACGAGGCGGTCGAGGAGGCCCGAAAGACCGCTCGGGATGTCGTGATTATCGACACGGCCGGGCGCATGCACATCGACGAGCAGATGATGCAGGAGGTGTCCGACATCAAGGATGCCGTCGACCCGAACGAGACCCTGTTCGTCGTCGACAGTATGACGGGCCAGGACGCGGTCAACACGGCCAAGGAATTTAACGAGCGGCTCGATTACGACGGCGTCGTGCTTACGAAGCTGGACGGGGACACGCGCGGTGGCGCCGCCCTTTCGATCCGAACGGTTGTCGAGAAGCCCATCAAGTTTGCTTCGACCGGG
>CAZTDC010000012.1:6338-24389 GCA_964612165.1 uncultured Salinivenus sp. | reverse complement strand
TCCGTCACCGGGCGGCTCATCGGGCTCACCGCCGCGTGGTTCACATACGTCTGGTGGGCAGTATGCGGAAAGTGGTCGCGGACGGACACCGTGTCCATGGGAGGGAGGCCGTGTGTTCGTGGTCGTCTCCCCTTCCACGAAGAGCGCGCGGACGCGTTCAGGGACGACACCGTCCCGCCCCGCCGTTGTCACGTACCGGCCTGTGCTTGCTGTCGACACAAGTCCGTCTCGAAGCGATCCCCATACACCGAAGGATAGGAAATTCGGAAATCTACGCGGTCGAGGAGCGAGGGAAACAATGATTTCGCCGCCGTGCTGCACGTTCGAAGATGGCCAGTTCGAGGGTCTGCCCCGCCCCGACCCTCCCTCCCGGGCTCAACCGCACGGCGGTAGAGGGTTACTCCGTCCAGGCCCTCCAGGGCGCACGCCTCTCCTCAGGACTGCGTCTCATCATCCGCCAACGGCAGCCGAACCCGAAAGGTCGTGCCCTCTCCCTCCTCCGTTTCGTAGTCAATGACGCCCCCGAGCTCATCGATGCTCTTCTGAGCGATGGCCAAGCCAAGTCCCGTCCCGCCCGTCTTCGTCGAAAAGTTGGGCTCGAAAATCTTGTCTTTCACCTCAGGGTGAATGCCAGTTCCATTGTCGATGACTCGACTCTTGACCGCCGGCCCCTCCTCGCCATCAACGGGCGTCGTTACCACCCGAACCTGTCCCTCTCGATCGTCGGGAATGGCCTGCAGGGCATTCTTGATCAGATTGATATAGATCCGCCGCAGCTCCTCGCGGTCGGCCTCGACGGGAAGGGGCTTCTCGTGCAACTCAAGGGAGATCGTGTCTGCGTCCGTCTCCCGTTCCATAAGCCGCACTGCTTCCTGGATGACCTCGTTGAGATCGAGTAGCTCGAGAACACGGGTCGGCAGCCGGGCAAACGTCGAAAACTCGTTGGCGATGCGCACCAGCGACTCAATCTGTTCGATGAGGGTTGTGGTGATGCGGTCGAACAGATCCGGAAACTCCGACGACTCGTCTCCATCCTCTCGGTCCCGCTTGAAGGCCCGGCGCAGGTGTTGGATGGAGAGCTTCATGGGCGTGAGCGGGTTTTTGATCTCGTGGGCCACCTGTCGGGCCATCTCGCGCCAGGCAATCTCCCGCTCCTGCTGTGCAAGCTTGCGGCGGCTCTCGGCCAGTTGCTGCCGCATCTCGTTGAAGGTCCGCACCAGATCCCCAATCTCGTCCCGGGCGTTCACGGGCAGGGACTCGGCAAATCGCCCCTCCCCCACCGCCTCCAGTCCCTCGCGGAGACGGGCGATGGGCTGGGTCAGTGCACTCGCCAGCACGACGGCGGTCAGCATCACGACGACGACCAGCACCAGTAGCGCGCCGAAGAGGTAGGCCAGGGTGCGCGCCTGCTCTTCGGCCACCTGTTCCTGCTGCGCAAGCGTTGGGACCCCGATCACCAGACGCGGCTCCCCCTCCTCGTCCACCAGCGTCTGGTAGCCCACCATGTAGCGAAACGTCCCCATCGCCGCCTCCGCCATCGCGAACCGGTAATCCTTTCCGTAGAGCTCATGGTAGATGCGTCCGGGGAGCCGCTCGTCCACCAGTCCGTCGCGCACGAGGCGGGGCCGACTGGTGCCCACGAGCTGCCCGTCCTCGTACATCCGGAGGTCAAGCCCCACCCGCGCAGCGAGCGAGTCGACACTCGTTCGCTCGGCCACCTGCCAGAGCGGCTCTCCGTCTCGCCCCTCTAGCGCCAGCGTTTCCTCCACCCGCGTCAGGTGGTCGCGCAGGCGCCGCTCGACGAGACGCTCATTTTCCCCCGTGACCACGCGCACCCCCACCACGCCGACCGCCACCATCGACACGACGCCGACGATCAAAAACGCGTTGAGCACCTTATCGCGGAACCGAACGCGGCGCGCCGGCACAAGCCCGTGTCGATACCGTCCGTAGAGCCCCAGCAGATACACCAGCACGCCCACGCCAACCCCCACCACGGTGAGCCGGAGCAGATAATAGAGGTGATCAAACGCGAGGAGGGCGGGAATGCGAACGGCGATCGTTGAGGTAGACTCTTCGGGCGCGGGCCGCGTGTAATAGGTGAGGTACTGCCGTCCCCGCACGGTCTCGGTGCGCCAGAGGTCGTTTTGCCGTTGCAACGCCGACGCCTGCGCACTGGGGAGCCGCGTGCGACCGAAGTGCGGTCCAAATCGCCGGACAATCTGTCCATCCTGGAACTCCGCCAGCGACAGCTCAGCGTAGAGGTCACTAAATGACCCGTCCGGCAACAAAACCCGCGGAACGCCCGATCCGGACCTGGGCAACAACGACCGCGGCTCAGCGCGCACAAGCGCCCAGTACCCCGCCTGCTCCCCTCCTTCGACCCGGAGAAGCCCCGCGTACGTAAACCGCCCGGCGCGCTGCTCCCGCCGGTCTCCGCCAAACCGATTCAGGATTGGCCCGGGCGAGAACTGCCGATCGTAGGTGCGCCGGAGGGACCTAAACACGGTTCGGTCCACCCCGCTCGGTCCGGCTCGAATGGACTGTCGGCCCGAGGCGTCGTATCGGCGGCGCAGCGTGCCCTCCCCATCGAAAAGCGTGAGGCTTACGTCGTACGTGGTCAGCGAGGCGAGCAGGGACTGGCGAACGAGCCGCACGGCGACCGAGTCGACGGGGGCCGCGCCGAGCGTGTCGGCATCCGCAAGACGGGACCCAAACTCGTCCCCGGCCGCCCGCAGGACCTGGCGAACGGAGTACAGGGCGCGCGGATCGTATCCTTCTTCGAATGAACGAGCCGCCTCTTGCATGCGCTCGCGCCGCTGCGCGTCCATTCCGCTATAGAGCAGCGGATAGAACAGAAGCGTCACGACGAAAAGGCCCAGGAGCAATCCGCGGATGGTGACGGCTTCCGTCCCTCCGTTTCGTCCCACCATCCCATAGATGGCCGCAGCCCCCACCACGCCCAGCACGATCAAGGGATACGGAAAGGGAACGAGCGCGTCGAGCTCCGTCCAGAGGTAGAGCCCGGCCACCCCGATCCCCACAGTTAGGACGATGCCCGCCGAAACGAGTCCCTGCGGCCACAGCGGCCGATGACGAAGGATCAGACGGAGCCCGATCCACGTGCCCGCTATTCCCAGGATGACAAGCGCCAGGACGAGGAAAAACAGTGCGCACAGCACCACGAACATGAGCGGCTCGGGGAGCAGGCCCGTCCGCGAAAAGAAGTCGAGCGTGCTATCGAGCACGGCCCGCCGGATGACGTAGGCCAGTCCCAGAATGGTGCCAAGGGTAAGCCCAACGCCCCCCACCACAATGCCCAAGAACCATCCGACGGACGGGCGCGCCGGGGTGTGCGTCCGGAACCGCTCCAACAACGTTTCTACCGATGATGCACGCACGCGGTACCGAAGGGCCAGGTGAAGCGCCCCTGCCGCAAGTACGCTGCCCCAGAGCCCCGTGAGAAAGAGATCGCCGATGGAGCGAAAAACGCCGCCGCCAATCGTCGACGCGAAACGAGTCGAATCGAAGAGCGCCGAGAAGGCCCCCACGTGCTCCAGCCACCGTCCCGGCACCTCGAGGCGAAGCAGCAGGTAGCGTGCTCCCACCCAGACGGCCGCAAGACACCCAAACCGCCCGGTCGCTGCGGCCCGCGCCCCCGCATGGCGCCCGATGCCCGGACGCCGGGCGAGCCGCAGATACCACAGCCCAATGCCGGCCACGCCCCACGCCAGCAACAGCGCGGCCCATCCCGCAAGGAAATCGTCGTATAACGTCACGACGCGCCGCTCCAGTCGGGTCGGGGAGGGGGGTGTCACGGTCACGTGCCCCAAAACGTCTCCCCGTTGATCCCGAAGCAGCCGGTACGGTTGGGTCGGCTCGGCAGATGGGCGAGCCCACGTCACTTGCATCGACTCACCGGTAGCCCGCTCCCACTCCTCTTGCAGCTGGAAACCCTGGATGTACCGGTTCTTCACCGGTGGCTGGTACTGAATCGTCCGGGCCACGCGCACGGCCCCCACCACGCGGTCGCCGGACCGAACGGGCCACCACACCACCAGGGCGCGTCGCACCGATCCGTCGGTCACGATGGCCGTCTGCGGACGCTGGAGAAATGCGTCCTCGTCGGGTGCGTCCCCAAGTGGCAGGCGCTTCCCCTTCCAGGCAACGGCCCGCGGAAGCGGGGTGTAGACTTCGACGGTCGTCCGGTCGTCGAGGGGCGCATCGAGGACGTGACGAACCAGCGCAGCCGAATGCTCTTTGCGCTGATTCCAGCCGGTTAACCCCTGCACCACCACCGAATCCGTCGCAAGCACTTTGGCCTGTTTCCGAGCCTGCCGTTGTAGTGCCTCGAACCGGTTCTCAATCTCGGAAAGCGCGTCGGAGACGACGGCCGCTTGCCGCTCCTCAGCGTGATCCCGCACGTCCTGGACGGCCATCCACCGCACGCCCACCGTCACAAGCACGGCAAGAAGCAGGAGGGCTCCACTCCCCCCCATCCATGGATGCCGGCGCATTACCTTGGAGAAACGGAAAAGCATGACACCAGCGACGGTGCCCAGAAACGGATCACCGCAGGTTCCATCGGTGCTGCTCCGCTACTCGGCCTCCGAATCGATTTGCAATTCGTGTAACTGCCACGCCCTCTCGTCGTGACGGACGAGTCGAACGTATATCTGAAGGGGCCGTTCGCCGTGGGCGTGGGTAAACCGACCTCGTAGGAAGCAACTCGCACCAGTGCCGGTCGTGTCGGCCAGCGTGAAAGCAGCCGGCGGATGGCGCTCGAAAAAGTCGCTCAGCACATAAAATGCCTGCGCGCTACTGTAGACGGTTCGGGTGCCAAACAGACTCACTTCGACTCGGTCGGCCGCCGCGGCAAGAAGAAGCTGAGCATCCCCGGCCCGAAAGGCCTCCGACACCCGCTGCACGACGGTGTCCGGCACGGCCCTGGGATCCACAACGGACTGGTCTTGCCCCCGGACCGTCGTGGCCCCCATCCCGATGATTAGCAGCGCCAGTGAGAGACGGGCAAGCGGCATGG
This sequence comes from uncultured Salinivenus sp., assembly GCA_964612165.1. Taxonomy (GTDB): domain Bacteria; phylum Bacteroidota; class Rhodothermia; order Rhodothermales; family Salinibacteraceae; genus Salinibacter. The sequence goes on along the minus strand of CAZTDC010000012.1, from coordinate 19,348 downwards.
AAGGGAAAAATTCGAACACATCGAAAACGAAGGACGAAGACCAAGGTCTATCCTTACAAAAAGTGCACCGTTGCCTTCTCTCCGCCGCGTTCAGCTTGCAGCACCGTATAGTCGTCCGAAATCGCACACGCCGTGTCCAGCCCGTCGGTCACTTGCACGGGAATGGAGGCCCACCTGACAAGAACCTACGCTTCCCTCCACTCGCTACACGATGCGGTGCGGAATATCATCGGCCCCATCGAGAAAAGCGCGAATCGACGCTACGTTCATGTGGGCCATTTTCGTTCGCGCTTCGGTCGTTGCGCTCCCCAGGTGGGGTGCCAACACCACGCGGTCGCGATCCAGAAGACCAGGATGCACGTCGGGCTCCTCCTCAAATACGTCGAGGGCCGCCCCCGCAATCGTACCGGCGTCAAGGGCCTCCACGAGTGCCGCCTCATCAACCACCGGTCCGCGGGACGTATTCACGAGCAAGGCACTCTTCTTCATGCGGTCCAGCGCCGCCGCGTCGATGAGGTGGTGGCTCTCGTCGTTGAGGGGACAGTGCAGCGAGACCACGTCGCTCGTATCCAGCAGTTCGTCGAGGGAAACGTACTGCGCACTCGCCTGCCGCTCGACGGTGGGGTTGGCACGCTCCCGATTGTGATACACCACGTCCATCCCAAAGCCGAGCGCCCGCCGGGCCACTGCCGCCCCAATCCGCCCGAGCCCAACGATGCCCATCGTTTTGTCGGCCAACTCCGTGCCCAGCAGAAGCGTCGTCTCCCAGCGCTCGAACCGCCCGTTCTGCACATACTGGTCGGCTGCCTTTACGTGACGGGCCGCCGCCAGCAGCAGAGCCCACGTCATGTCGGCGGTCGCGTCGGTGAGCACGCCCGGCGTGTGGGTCACCACCACGTCGTGCGCCTCGGCCGCCTCCAGATCGATGTTGTCAATCCCCACGGCGTACTGCGCCACCATCTCCAGGTCCGGACAAGCGTCGAAGACTCGCTCGGACACCGGATCGGCCAGGACCGACAGCAGCACGTCGGCCCCATCGGTCAGCTCGATGACCTCCTCTTCGGTCCGCAAGCTCCCCGACGGCGGATCGCAGACCGTGACGGTATGGTCTTCGTGCAGTTCAGAAAGTCCGTTCTCGATCAGGGGCCGGGTGACGACCACGTGCGCCATGAGTCAAGCAATCGGTTTATCAAAAAAGATCCGTGCGGACGGCGAGGAAGCTACAAACCGACAGGCGCTTCGTCCAGCCGCGCCGCGTGTGTGGCCGTGCGTCCGAGTGCGGTAAGGAGAAAAAGCTTCGGAAACGCAGGCTTCCCGAACGCACGTACTCAAATTCACCTTCACTCACACACTCAAGCAAGTTCGACCTTCGTCACACCGGCCCCGCCTTCTTCGATCGGCGCCTTGCCGTACTCAGTAATGTCCGACCGCTCGGCAAGCAGGGTGTGAATCGCGTTTCGGAGCGCCCCCGTCCCCTTCCCGTGCAGAATGTCGACCGTGTCCAGCCCGGCAGCGATGGCGTCGTCGAGAAAGTGCTGCACGTTCTGTTCGGCCTCGTCCACGCGCTGCCCCCGCACGTCAATCGACGGACTCGCCTTCAGCGCGGCCAGCGTGGAGTCGCCCCCGGTCGTCGGCTCCGGTTCCGGTTCTGGCTCCGGCCCGCCGACCTTCGTCAGCCGATCCAATTCCACCCGCATGTGCATCGATCCCATGATCACGAGGGCCTCCCCGTCCTCAATCTCCTGCACCTCCATCGCCGTGGACCCGTCATCCACCACGACTTGATCCCCCTCCTGAATGGGCGCCTCCGGCTGCCGGTCGGGGCGGCTCGATCCTTCTTCGGACGACTCGCCTGAGGCTCCGTCCTCTTCGGGGGACGCCGTCGCTTCCGCCTCTTCGCGCTCTGCTTCGAGATCGTCTTTAAAGTCTTCCAGCTTCTCACGGGCCTCCTTGGTCGCCTCCTTCTCGGCCTGGGCCTCCTTGATTTCCTTAATCGTCTGCTCGATCCGCGCATTGGCGTCCTCAACGATGCGCTCGGCCTCCTCCAGCGCCTGCTGACGAAACTTTTCGCGCTCCTTCTCTAGCTTGCGCCGCTTCTCCTCGTGGCGCTGTTGCTCCTCCTCGGCCTTCTCCTTCGCCTTCTCGGCCTGGTAGAGCTCGTCCTCCAGTTGCTGAGTGCGCTTCTCGAAGGTCGAGATGAGGTTCTCCATGGCTGTCTTCTGCTCGCCCGCCAGCGTGCGGGCCCGATCGAGCAGGCCCTCGTCCAACCCCATCCGCTGCGCGATTTCGAAGGCGTAGGAGGAGCCGGGCACCCCCTCCTGGTAGCGGTACGTGGGCCGCAGCGTCTCCTGATCGAACTCCATCGACCCGTTTTCGACGCCCTCCGTCTCGTGGGCGTACACCTTGAGGGTGCCGTGGTGAGTGGTGGCGATGGTGCGGACGCCGGCCTCGGTCAACTGCTCCAAAACCGCCTGCGCTAGTGCTCCGCCCTCGTCCGGGTCCGTGCCCGTACCGGCCTCGTCGATCAGCACGAGCGCATTGTCGCCCGCCGCGCCGAGCATGTGCCGAAGGTTTGAGACGTGCGAGCTGAAGGTGGAGAGGTCGTCCTCAATGGACTGCTCGTCGCCGATGTCGGCCATGATCTGATCGAACAACGGAAACGAGGAGTGTGGGGCCACCGGAATGGGCATCCCGTAGGCGAGCATCAACGAGAAGAGGCCGACCGATTTCATCGCCACCGTCTTGCCTCCGGCGTTGGGCCCGGTGATGACGAGCGTATGAAAGTCCTCCCCCAGGGCCATGTCGAGGGGCACCACCTCGCGGTCCTGCGGGCCCTCTTCGTCGTCGGGGGCCCAGTCGGGGGCGTCCGCCTCCTCGTCGAGAGACTGGAAATGGAGCTCCAGGACGGGGTTGCGGCCCTCATGCAGGTCGATGATGCCCTCCTCGTTGAGCTTGGGTACCACCGCGTCGAGCCGATTGGCGAGGCGCGCCTTCGCCTGTAGGAGGTCAAACTGCCCCATCGCCTGCAGATTGTCCTCCATCGCATCGATTTCGCCGCGGAGATGGGCCGTTACCTCCCGCAGGATGCGCTCGATCTCCCGCTGCTCAGCACTCTTGAGCTCCCGTACTTCGTTGTTGAGCTGAAGACAAGCCGCGGGCTCGATGTAGACGGTCTGCCCGCTGGCCGAGGTGTCGTGCACGAAGCCCTCCACCTTGCGCTTCGCCTCCGATCGCACCGGAATCACCATGCGGCCGCCGCGGATGGTGGCCTGGTCCTCGGTCGCGTAGCCCTGCTTGATGGCGTCGCGGAGGGCCTCGTCGAGCGTGTCGCGCAGTTCGTTTTCCTTCTTCCGGATCTGACGTCGCAGGCGCAGCAGTTCCTCCGACGCGTCGTCGCGAATGGTGGCATCCTCCTCCAGGATCGACGCAACGTGCTCCTCCAGATCCGGAAGGGGGGTGATGCGCGCTACCGCGTCGGCGAGCCGGGGATAGTCGTGATCGCGATTGTCGAAAAACTGCTTTAGACGCCGCAGGGATACCAGCGTAAGACGCACGGCCTTCAGGTCCTCCGGGTCAACGAAGGCCTCCTCCGGTGCCGCCCGACGCAACACCTCGCGCAGATCGTAGAAATTGCTCAGCGGCACGGAGTCGCCATACTGAAACGCCGCCTGCAGCTCCTCGACGCGCGTCAACTCCGTCCGCAGCCAGTCCATCGTCCGCGCCGGCTGCATCCCGTCGAGCCGCTCTCGCCCGATTGGCGACTTCAGCTTTCCTTCCAATCGGTCGCGAATAACGTCGAACCCGAGCTTTTCTTCGAGCCCGTCCGGATACGTCTGCATCGTCGGGTGCGAGGTTCAGAGGGTGGAATGGGTGAGGATCCACGTTCCCAAACAAACGCGCGGACGGGCTGCTCCAATGCAGGACGCTCAGAATGCCCCAAGCGCCGGTCACCGACGATGTCCACCCAAAATCCACATGCAGACCACCCTGCGTTCCAGCCGGCCTCGCCGATTGCTTCTGTCAACGACCAAATGAGGAACGCCCACGCTCACGCCCTCCAGGCATGCCAGAGACTGCGAGCAGACAAGCCACGCCCCCCGGCATTGCCCTGAGTTGCTAACTGCGCAACCCAGCATTGATCTGCGAGTGATCGCCCACGTTTAGGGTCTGTGGTTCCTGCTCGGCCGCAGCGTGACGACCGATGACGGAGTCGGCTAACACCGCGTTCTTAACGACGCCCTCGGCAAAGACGATGCTGTCCCGCACGACGGCATTTTTGATCGTCGCTCCTTCCTCCACGGACACGTGCGGCCCCACCACGGCATTCTCAATCGTGGCGTCCGGGCCTACGTACACCGGCTCCCGAATGACGCTGTCCGTCACCGTTCCCTGACGGAGATCGTCGGACTCACGGTCGAGGATGCGTCCCGTCGTTTCCAGGAGGGCCGGGATCGTGCCGCAATCCATCCAGGCGTCAACAGAAGCGGTCGTAAACACGTCACCCTTCTGGAGTCGTCGGTCCAGGGCGTCGGTGAGCTGGTACTCGCCCCCTGCTCCCTTTATGTCGTTCTCGATGAGATAGTCGACCTCCGTCTTCAGATCGGCCAACTCGCGAACGTAGTAGATTCCAACGAGGGCCTCATTGGAGATCGGCTCATCCGGCTTCTCGACGAGCTTCGTCACCTGCTCCCCGTCGCGGACGGCCACTCCGAAGCGACTTGGATTGTCCACTTCGCGCACGAAGGCGACGACGTCGGCCTCGTCGTCAACCTGGATCTCATTCTCTCGGTGAAACAGCGTATCGGCGAACACCACAACCCCGTCCCCCTCCAGATGACCCTCGGCGCAGCCCACTGCGTGGGCCGTTCCGAGCGATTCCTCCTGCACAGCAAAGTGGGCCGTCATGTCGCGCTGCTCACAGATCTCGGTGAGCTGGTCGCGAATGTCCGCTCCAAAATCCGGCCCAAGGACGAAAATGCCTTCATCAGGCACCTCCGGCAGGACCTGCGCAAACGTATCGACAATGCGCTCGACAATTTTCCGTCCTTTAACTGACAACAACGGCTTTGGGGTAACGTGGGAGTGCGGACGGACGCGAGTGCCTCGCCCGGCCATGGGGACAATCAGTTTCATGGACAGCAAGTGGGGTTCTCGTGAGCAGACGAACGAAGTGAAATGCCTCTCCCGAAAAGGATCGGGCTCAATGCAGAAAGCCGCATTTACTACCTGCTTACAATAAAGCAGCTCGGCGGCGAATGCCAGTCCATTCAATGATCGCACGTAAAATTCTGACCGGTGTCATCCATTCCCAACGAACCCACCCGACCTATTCAGATGAATAGGCCCCTCTGGTCAGAGCCCCTGGAACCGTTTCCACTCCTCCAAACAGCCTTCGTGGTCTCTATACGGTTGGATAGAGCACCGCTCTTGCCCCCAGCTTCGTCTGAGGGGACAAAAAACCGGACCGCGCTAAGTCGGTCCGTCTGATCGGTCCACCGTCCCATGATACCTGGCGTTTTCCGCGAAACCGTCTACGTTTTTGGGCACCGGCGTACACCGCACTCTCCTATTCTCTCGTTCCTGAACTCCTTCACAAGGAAAACATATTTTTGTCTTTGATTATCCTTCTTCACAAAAACGGGCGTTCCCGTGGCTCCAGGGTGCTCATTTCCCCTCGCAGCCACACAGAATCGTGAGGGCGGACACTCGTGTTCGATTCTTTTTTGTTTGGAGAAACAGGCACTGGTGTTGTATTCTTCGTGGCTAGAAAGAGATGTAAAGCGAACTCATAGAAACATACCCGGACCCTGACGTTATTTTGTTGGGGTGCATAGCGTTTAGGTTTGTCTAAATCGCTTACCGCTTTTTAGTACAGCGTTCCACACCCATGACCGTAACCGCCGATATCTCCATGCAAAACCACCCGATTCGTTGGGCCCTTGCGTCACTGCTCTGTGTGCTCTTGGTTGGCCTCGGCCCAGCTCCTGCTCTCTCTCAAGACAATGGGGGTAGTGCCAAGAAGGAGAAGGTACAGCAGTTGAAGAAATCGTTTCAGACGGCCAAGAAGGCGGCTCAAGCAGACGACCACACCCAGGCGTATACGCAGTTTGAGCAGGCCCTCCAACTGGCGAAAGACATTGAGCATGAGGGTGCGATCAAACAGATCAGCAACTTCCTTCAGAAGCTTCCGAAGAACTGGGGAAATGATGCCATCGAAAAAGAGGAATACGAGGAAGCGCTCACGCACTTTGATAAGGGCGTCCAGCACGCCTCGGACGACGCCTACATGTACTACGGAAAGGGGCTTGCCCTCATTAACATAGACAGCACCGAGACTGGGCTGAAGACCCTTCAAGAGGCGATCGAGGTCGGTGATCGCACCGGCAACACCCGGGTTACCGGTCTGGCCACGGAACGCATTCGCGACGAATTTCTGTCCAGAGCCTCGAAAGCCCTCAACACTGAGGACCCAGGTGAGGCGCAAGCGAACAGTGCGCTGGAGGCGCTCGACGAAATGAGAGAATACGTCGACCCAAACGCCAACTCCCTGTTTTACCGCGGCCGCGCCTTGTTCGAGAAGCGCCAATACCAGCAAGCCATAGAGGCTGCGCAGAAGGGACTGGAGCAACATCAGGGCAGCCGGAGCGACGCCGCCAAGTTCCACTTTATCGTTGCCGAGTCGCAGATGAATCTCGGGAACAAAGAAACGGCGTGTCAGACCTTCCAAAAGGCCACGTTCGGCGACTACAAGGCCCGCGCCGAGCACTATCTCAAAAATGAGTGTGAGTAGCCTTCCGGATTCTCACTCCCCCTAATGACTGACGGCCCGCTTCCTGCGCAGGAAGCGGGCCGTTTTTATTGCGACGCCCTTCACATACAGCCGATACGTCCAACGGCTACACAGTGGTTTGCTGGCCAAGATAGACTAGTACAACGAGGAGAAGCGCGGGCAACGCAATCGCCCCTATCGTCATCCACTCAAGGCCTGTCCCGAGTGGCGCATCGACGCCAAACGTAGCGCTTTGCTGAAAGAGAAGGAGACCGCTGGGTAGCATAACCTGGGTGGCGTTCGTCTATGAAAAGAGAGCCGAGCTCGTATCTGCGCTCATGCTGCAGAGTAACAGGAATTCCCACCTCCGAGCAACGCGATCTTCTCCCGCAGCTCCGAATCGGTCACGTCTGCGAGCGCGTTCCGTGTGTCGACGATGGTCGGGGCATGCTCTGCAATGAGATGCGAATCAAATGCGTCGTGATCGGTCACCATCACTGTCGCATCATGCGCCTGGAGCACCTCCGGCGTCAGGTCGACGGAGGGAATCTCGACCGTTCCCTCTCCCGATGTCGAAACCTCAAACGAGGGGACGTGCGGATCGTGATAGCGGATCGTTTCGATGCCTTTCTCTCGAAGAAGCTTTATAATCGTGGCGGCGGGGGAGTGACGAGTATCGTCCACGTTCTTCTTGAAGGCGACCCCTAACACAAGCACGCTAGCGTCACTGAGCTGCACCGGCTGACGGGCAATCGCCTCCACTACCGACTCGACCACGTAGAAGGGCATCCCTTCGTTAATGCGAGCCGAGAGTGTAATGAAACTCGTTTCAAAGTCGTGCTTTCGCGCCAACCAGGAAAGGTAGTGGGGGTCGATTGGAATGCAGTGCCCCCCCAATCCCGGGCCCGGATAGAAGGGCATAAACCCGAACGGCTTCGTCGACGCCGCCTGGATGACTTCCCACATCGAAACGTCCCCAATCCGGTCGCAAAGCTGGGCCAACTCGTTCACGAGTGCGATGTTGACCGAGCGAAAGATGTTTTCCAGCAGCTTCTCCATCTCCGCCACTTTCGGGTTGGAAACTGCATGGACCTCGGCAACAATCTGCTCGAGGGCCGTCGTGGCGAGCTGGGTGCAGGTCTCGGTCACTCCCCCCGCCACAACCGGGGTGTTGGCTGTGGTGTACTCTTCGTTTCCTGGGTCGATGCGTTCAGGACTGTGGGCGAGAAAGTAATCCTCTCCAAGCTCCAATCCCTTTTCCTGAGCAGCGTCCTTCAGAATGGGTTGTACCACTCCTTCCGTGGTGTCCGGGTATGTCGTGCTTTTCAGAACGACGAGGTGTCCGGGACGGAGGTGCTCGGCAATTGACTGGGTTGCAGCCTCGATGTACGACGTATCCGGCTCATTCGTATCCGTTACCGGAGTGGGGACACAAATGAAGAAAACGTCGATCTCCTCGCTGGGAGAAAAGGACGAGGCCCCACGGAGCTGCTGGTCGCTCACGAGCCGTTGCACGACCGAATCCTCCAGGTCGTCAATATAGTTGTCGCCCGCATTCAGCTGCTGGATGCGATCCTCATCAAGGTCAATGCCCACCGTGGAGAATCCCTGCTCGGCGTACTCAACTGCTAAGGGCAGCCCGACGTACCCGAGCCCAACAACCCCGATGGTCGCCTCTTTGGTGTCGAGGCGACGATTGAGCTGCTGAGCCGCCGCTGATTGGACCGCAACGGAATTCGACTCCCCGTTTGTCGAAAGGTCGGATGGCGTGGTATCGAGTTCCATACAACGGTGGGTATTGTTGACGGTGGGTATTGTTGGAAAAGTATGGCTTCTCGTCTTAGGCTCGTACGACGTTCGTGCCTCAAACGTTACGACGCTCGCCCCTTAAGCGTTGCATTAGCGGGCCACGAGTTCAGCTTCATCCGTCACGACAACCGAGTTATCGGGACGAAGAGGCTCAACCGTAACGTCGAACGTGGTACACGAAATCCCCGCCTCCTGACACCGGCGATAAACCACGCGCTGCCGAGACGCGGGCATGGTCGAGGTGGTTACAATGACCTCGTCCACCTCCTGCTCCCGGCAAACCCGGATGAGCTCATTTCCCGTTCCAAGCACTTCGATTCCCTGAACAGTCTGTCCCTGTTTCAGAGAATCGTCGTCAATGAAGCCTACGGGCGTTCGGTGGTGGTCCGGATTTCGACGCAACTCTCGTAGGGTGAGCACCCCTGCATCGCCAGCCCCATACAGGAGTACACGACGCCCCTGGTTACGATTCGCTGCAAGATATTGGCGAAAGCCGCGAAATCCAAAACGAACGCCGACCACGGCAATCGTCACAATCAGCCAGTCAATGACGAGGACAGCAATCGAAACGGATGCCATCCCATGAAGAGCAGCGTAGACGCCAAATGTTGCTCCGCCAGCCAGGACGGTGGTTCCCACCGTGCGCACGAGCTCCGGTGTCCCGGCATGTCGCCAAATTCCCCGGTAGAGGCCCAGTTTGTAAAACACGAGTACCTTGACGGCCACCACGAGGGGAAGCGCCTCAAGCATCTGCGTCTCCTGAACGACTGACAGGCCGTTTTCGAACCGGAGATAATGGGCGACCACGAATGCAGCTCCCGCCAGCATGACGTCGGTAAAAATGCCCGCCGCTGCCTTCCATCGATGACCGAACAGGTCATGAAGAACCCGGAGGGGACGGACTGAGAACGTAGGGGCTCCATCCCCACTGCTCTCTCCCTTCTGATACACATTTGCTCGGGCGAGATGTATTCCAAAGACCCCAAGCATCGCCCCCACAAAGACACTGAGCGCGTAGAAGAGCTTCACGTCCACAAAAAGCACGACCAGTGCGAGCGCTCCCGAGAAAAGACTCAGTCCGTAGAGCATAAGAACCGCCTGCTTCTCGGACAACCCCAGGAATACGAGTCGATGCGACGTATGGTCGCGCCCCCCCTGCGAGACCGGCCGCCCCGCTAGCTTGCGCATGAAAGTAACGAGGGTGGTGTCGAGGATCGGGACGGAAAGAACCGCGAGCGGAACGAGTGCCACTGCCAGCTGCCCAGCCACGTCAGCTTGCTGCTGCACGATGAGGGCCAAAGCCGAGATGGAAAATCCAAGGAAGAGGCTTCCACAGTCGCCCATGAAAATGCGAGCGGGCTTGAAGTTGAAGACGAGGAAGCCAAGAGCGGCTCCCCCGACGGCCCCTCCAAGAGCCACTGTCTTCGCACTTCCCGTGAGGGCTGCAAACACAACCATCACAAATGCCGCAATTCCCGCAATTCCAGCCGCCAGGCCGTCCATATTGTCGAGCAAATTGACGGCATTCGTGATGCCAATTACCCAGAGCAGCGTGAGAGGAAGTGATATCCAAAGCGGCCAGTGTACACCGAAGGCATATCCCCCATATAGCAGAAGTCCGGTCGCTGCGACCTGTGCCGCAAGCTTCGCGGCGGGTTGGATCTGAGAGAGATCGTCAATGGCCCCGACGACAAACATCAACGTCGCCCCTGCCCACAGTGTCCACACGTCTTGGATTGGAAGCACGATCAAGACACCAAGCGTGGCGGCGAGATACATTGCAATCCCGCCCATGAGCGCCGTCGGTTGTCCGTGCCAGCGATCCGCACGGGGATAGGCCACCCAGTCCAGACGACGGGCAAGTCGCATAACCAGTGGCGCAAAAATCAGGATGCCGACGACTGCCAACGGGATTGTCGGCACAAACGTCCACAATACGTCCGTATCTAATGGATCCATGCACGGATACAAATCAGTGAGTAGCAATCGAGAAGTGGGAAACTCTACAGTTTATAGCGCAAACCAGCAGCGGCGACAGCAGGAAAGAACTATGAGGTCAATGCCTCGAGCATCTCCACCCGTTCTGTCGAGTCAGAGTCCTCGGTCCGAGTTCGGATATCCTCTATGACCGCCTGCAAGATGTCGCTCAAGGAGTAGGCTGGTTCAAAATCAATTGTGGATTGTAGCTTCGAAATATCCGGTGTGCGCCGCTTCATATCTTCAAATCCCGGTCCGTATACCTCTTCATATGGAATATGCGTAATCTCGGAGGTCGAACCGGACAGGTTTCGCACCTTCTCAGCAAGTTGATTAATCGAAATTTCGTCCTGTTGTCCTATATTGAATACCTCTCCCTCGGCTTCTGGGGTGTCGAGTAATCTCAGTACCGCTCGTACGGCATCGTGTACGTGGGTGAAGCAGCGGGTCTGTGTGCCATCCCCATGAACCTGAATTGGCTCTCCGGAGAGGGCACGCTCGACAAAGTTCGGAATCACCATGCCGTAGCGGCTGCTCTGGCGCGGGCCTACCGTGTTGAAGAACCGGGTGCAAATGACTGGAAGGTCGTGTTCGTCGTAGTAGGCTTGAGCCAAAAATTCGTCCATTGCCTTCGAGCAGGCATAGGCCCAGCGTCGCTTGCTCGTCGCCCCAAGCGTCCAGTCGTCTGTCTCGTGGAGGCTGTCGAGCGTGTCGTCCTTGCTCATTGCCTTTCCATACACCTCGGAGGTCGAGGCGACGAGGACCTTTTTGTCGTGGTGATTTGCCAACTGGAGGACGTTTTCAGTTCCCCCCACGTTGGTCTGAATCGTCTCGACGGGTTTTTCCAAAATGCGCTTCACCCCAACAGCGGCTGCAAGGTGAACGACCCGATCACATGCCTCGATTTCCCGCTCAAGGATGTGCTCGTCAAGCACGCTTCCAACCGTCAGCGCAAATCGATCGTGATCGGCCCATTGCGCAATGTTGTCGAGTCGACCGGTGGAAAGATTGTCGAAAACCTGTACGTGATGTCCCTCCTCGAGGAGTCGATCCGTCAGATGACTGCCAATAAAGCCGGCTCCGCCAGTGATAAGGTAACGCATGCAACACGAGACTCTTATGAAAAAGCTCCTCCCGTTTCTCTGTCTCCCCTTCAAGAGGCAACCGCTCTTCCTATGGAAAGCGTAGAAATATCCTGTCTATCTATAGAATGTCCATCTAAATGGTATGCGACAGCCGCTGAAAAAGGAAAATCCCTCTTGGTACAATTCACAGAGGTCTTGCACATCCTCCCCATCCTCGATCAGTTCCCGAACATGCTTCGCTTCAGCCACTCGCAAACGGATCCCCTCTACTTTTGAACCACCCATGGGCGGGGCAAAGATCACTCCACATATGGCGACTATCTGACGCCATAGACCAGACTACGCTCGCTGATTGACTTCAAGGAAAAGGGCTTTATCCGAACGAATCACGTCGGATACCCAGGATCCCGTTGCACTGTTCTCGAAGACAAGAACAATCCTCTCGATTCAGTCTGTCTCCGGATCTGTCGCAGGCGATTGTGAGGAGACATCAATCGTGGTAAGTCGCGACCGATCGAGAAGCCGATCCGAAGAGCGATCTGGATTGGTCGAATAGGTCGCTTGATAGAAGCGGACTTCCGTAATCGACTTGAACTCAGACCGCCGATTCCGAAGCACAGTCCAGAGAGCGTGCAATTTTTCAACTCGTTCCTCTTTTTCATCAATTCGTCTGATCGAGCGGACTAGCCCCTTAAACCGGGCCGAGGTGAAGCCCGCTGGCTCGTGATCTTGCGCACCGCCCAAGACCTCAATCCGCCGCGATTCCTTCTACCTGAAGAGTCGTTGTCGTCGAATCCGCTCGCACTGCAAAGGTCGGATACACCGAAAACGGATAGGAATTGATCTTTGCTGCACCACAGAGTACGTTTGCGACGATGAGCACACACCCTATCAGGCTCACGGCTCGCGTACTCCCTGCCGGCAACCGATCCGAAAAGGAGGGAACGGACTTTTTTGTAAATGGAACCAAGGGAAGCAGTAGAAGGGCAGTGGGCACAAACCGAACGACGTGAAAGAGCCGTCCCCAGCGTAGCCGACCGTCCTTCCAGAGTGCATTCTCCTCCGGTCCCGTACCTACCAGCGCAAGAGACGTCTCTTTTTCCCCATTTTCGCCTCTCTCCTGCGCCCGGAGCCGATCGAACAAGTCCATCCGACGGAGACTTCCGATGACGGTCCTCTGCCAGCGTTCGCTCGAATCATACGTCAGCGTCAATCGCCTTGCGTAGTAAACCACCCCGCCCTTCCGGGCGGGGCTTTTTGTGAATGCAAACCTCGCGTTAGGATTGGCCGGTCATTGAGACCGACCAATACACAGGAGTCATCGCCGCGCTCCCGCGCGGCATTCTCTGGTGACCTCGTAAAGTGTGTCG
>CAZTDC010000012.1:0-6238 GCA_964612165.1 uncultured Salinivenus sp. | reverse complement strand
GAGTCATCGCCGCGCTCCCGCGCGGCATTCTCTGGTGACCTCGTAAAGTGTGTCGGCGTGTGACCGATTCAGGATTGTTGCCAATCCGTCTACGAAAGGGCCATTGAACGAAACTTCGCATGTTCGTTCATAAGCTCGTCGTAGGTACCCTCTTCCACCTTCCGTCCGTCCTCTAGCATAAAGACGTTGTCGGCTCGCTGCACAGTGCTCAGCCGGTGCGCAATGAGAAGGATTGTGTGCTCCCCTTCTAGCTCATAGATCGCCTCCATCACACTCTTTTCGGTAAACTGATCGAGGGCGCTCGTGGCCTCGTCAAAGACCAGTACCGATGGATTGTGATAGAGCGCCCGGGCGATGCCAATGCGCTGTCGCTGCCCACCAGACAGCTTCACGCCGCGCTCCCCCACGACAGTCTGCCACGTCTCCGGCAGTTCCCCCTCCACGAAATCGTAGATGTGCGCCCGACGCGCCGCCTCCCGTACAGACTCCATGTCAATCTCGTCCGGCGATACCCCGAAGGCAATGTTACGAGCCACCGTGTCGTCCGACAGGTAGATGTGCTGGGGCACGTACCCGATGTTCTGCTGCCAACGACGCAGATTCTCGTCCTGGAGCGGCTCCTCATCAACTGTAATGGTTCCCTTCTGGGGACGCAGAAGGCCCAGAATCAAATCCACGGAAGTGGTCTTACCGGAACCGGTCTTGCCCACAAAGCCCGTCATCGTCTGGGCGGGAATGGTGAGCGACAAGCCCTCAATGGCAGGCTGTTTGGCCTCCGGATAGGTAAAGCTCACGTTGCGCAGCTCCAGTTTCTCGTGCAGCATTAACGGCGCCTTCGATTCCTCGTCGGCAGCGCCAGGTGCGTGGGACGCTTCATCGATCTGCCGCGTCAGATCCTGGTGCAGCTTGTTCAGGGCCGCCACGTTGAATCGGGCACTGGCCAGGCCGTGAAACGCCACCTGCAAGGCCGGCATGAGGCGGTACCCGGCAAACGCGTAGAGTCCGAGAACCGGGATTACCTGCTGAATCCCCTCCCGCACAGCGATGAGGTAAATGGCGATGAGAATGATTCCGCCAAAGGCAACGGCCTCGATTATGTACCGGGGTGCCCGCTTCATTACCCGGAAGAGCGCCTGATTCAACGCGTATCGCCGCGAGGGATCATCGTACAGATCTAGAAACGCATCTTCCTTCCCGCGAACCTTCACCTCCTTTATCCCCCCAAACGCCTCCCCGACGAACTGATATCGTTTCGTGTTGGACTCCACGCGGGCTTCCCCTCGCCGATCGAGCCGACGTCGAATCACCAGATACACCCCGCCATAGGCCACCCCCAGAACGACCGCCACGATGATAGCAACAATCGGATCGAAGTACACCAGAAATCCGACGATGAAGAGGGCCACGATGCCCTTGGCGATGCCCAGAAGGATGGGTTTCATCATCGAATCGGTGACCTCCTTCACCTCCTCAAGGATGTTTTTTCCGAGCTCCGCGCTGTTGCGCGTCAGGAAGTACTCGTACGGTCGATACAGATAGCTCCGCAACAGGCGCCGCGAGATGCTGTGATTCCGCCCCCACGCGTAGCGCTCCATGAGCCACCGCGTAAAGACGATGAAACCATTGCTGAGCACGAGAACGGCAAGTGCCACGAGGCCCAGCGCAATGAGAAAAGAACTGGTGTCCGTGAACCCAAAGGTGTCGTAGGCCCAACGGAGGTAGTCGTTGTTCTGAATACTCGAGGGATTGGCCGCCACAGATAAAAATGGCATGATAGAGGCGACACTGAGAACCTGTAATCCCCCCATCACGAGCACGGCCCCGAACACGAAAAACAGATTGCGGCGCTCGCGCCGGGTAAGAAGCGAATAGAGCTTTCGGAGAACGTCCATTACCGGAGAAGAACTTGCGGGAACTGATCGCCCAATGGGTCCAGGTCCAAGCGGATTACCTGCGTGATCGACACCGGAAATGGCACCCCGCAGGGGACGTCACGTTCCCCGCTTCCTAACGGATCTTCTTCCATCCCCCACAATTTTCACTGGTCTCCTATTACCGATACGCGAATGGGTTCTTGAGATCATTCCCGACTGGTAGCATACTACGGTCCTGGAGATCTTGGATTCTGGAGACCTTGGATCTCCTCCTCGCACGGAGAATGAAGTTTACCTACCTGTGCACGGATCAGTAAGAACAGATGTCGTTTAGGACGCCGGCCATTCGTTCGATTGTGCCCGGCGGCGATACGGGCGCAGCGCCCCAGAAGCGGCTCCGACCTGAGGACCCCCCATTTTCCAGGCCACGTAGTTGAATGTGCTGAGAACGGCTTGTGCTATAGTGCGAAATATGTGCGAGGTCCAAAAAGTAAGCTGCTTCCAAGAAAAACAGCACCTTCGTCGCTCTAGAATATCTGAGATGTCCAGGCTTGACTCAGAGCCCATCTGACGATGGTCGAAGTCTCCTCAGTCGGCTGGATGGCCTCCCGACCATCCGGATGGCCAAGCAAGTCTGGAGCGACGATGTTGCCCGTCTCTGGCGATTTGAGAGAACCCCACATACCTTCTAAATATAGCACAACGCGTACTGAGCGTTGCCCGCCACGTCGTCCCATCCAAAGGCTCGTCCGCCTTCCGTCTTCCGCAGCAAAATCGCCGCCTCCCCCGTCTGGGGGCCCGAGGCCAGATACTCGTAGATCTTTCCCGTCATCATGCCCTCTGCTTGCAGAAACGCCTCGATCGAGAGCACGAGGAGACGAGCCTGCCGCATGTACGTGATTGCCTCGGTGTGCAGTACGTACGGCACGGACTCTGTAAGGGCAGAAAGCCCGTGTCGGTCGAGGGACTGCCACACGTTCGGATCGACGGTGCCCACCAGCTGGACCTGCCAATCCGGAATCGCATCGTTCGCACGAAGCCGCTGGAGCACTCGCCTCAGCGACTCCGGATTCCGAGAAGCATACAGCGATCCCACATGGGTCACCTCGAATGCCTCTCTCGGGAACAGAACCTGGGGGGAGGGAATGTCGTCCTCGTCAAAGCCGTTTTGTCCCCCGAAAAGTCCCCGAGAGGAGACAGATTGTTTTCGGGCGAGCACGCCCAACCAAGTGGGATTGGCTGCCGTAACGGGCTGTGCTCGGCACACGACCATCCGTTCGAGAACCGCATCCAGCGTCGGCCCCTAGGCGTGTCCGGCAAAAAGACGTTCGGGCGAATCCAGCGGGCAAGCACCTGTTTCCAGTTTCTCCATTCGCCTCCTACCGAGTCCACCACCACAGCATCATCTTCGGACTGCCCCCGTCAGCCGGGCGTAGAGCCGGTACGGACTCCAGGTACGCGTTCGATGCACCTCCGCTCAGGCAGACACGTCCTCCTTGGAAACGAAGACGACCGAGGGAAACACTCTTCGACTGGCTCTACGGGCCGGACCCAGGTGCTACGCGTGATGCCATCGGAGACAATCTCAATCCGGAGAGTAGCCCCCACTTATCAACCGCATGAGACGAGCACTCTTTCGGAGCTTTGACGACGGGTACAGCCTCCAGACAGACCTGACCCTTTAAATCCTCCCCTTCAACAACACGGAGCAACCCGTCCTCATCTTCGAATGCACCGATTCAATCTGCGAGTGAGATTAGTCCACAAATTTATCTACGATGTCTCTTCTACATCATCCGACAAAAATTTCCTCTGTCGCAACCACACTGGCGTGTGATCCTCGGGCGCTCGGGAAGGAGTTCGCCAGCGCCGCCACACGCGTTTGGCAATGGTCTTGCCCGTTCGGAAAAGAAGCCGCCCTAAATCCCAAAAGAAGGATGCGTTTACCGATCGAGCGGAGCGAGAATACCCTTTCGTCTGCAGTAACGGACTCGTGATCATCTCCACGAGAATTCGCTCAGGAACTGACATTTGCTCCCGCCACTTCTCTCGATTGCTGGCGTCGAGGGGGCGAAACACCTTGGCCTTCCACGGCTCTCGTTCTGCATCCACCGCCCCCGTTTTTCCCTGATGAAAGGCCAGAACCTGCTCGTCAAAAGGGAGCCCCAACCACTCAAAGCTATCCCGAAGAACGTCTTCGGGCGCCTGTAAAAGCTCCTCGTATCGAATTTCTCGAAACTGATTCGGGAACGAACTCTGATATTGCTCACTAGCTTCGGCGTAACGTCTCCACTTGGAGGCCGACTCCGGGAGGGAGGCCCGATTCCAGGGCATGCCCCGAAGCGACAGACACACGTCGCGGGGATCGCGCACGATACAAAGAATGGCCGCCTCAGGAAAGTCGCGCAGAACGGCTGGAACGTGGGCGAGATGATCGGGCGTTTTCTCTCCCCATACCTCGGTACCACTTCGCTCGGCGTACACCGAACAAAGAGCCCGGAGAAGATCGGGAGGACTCGGCTGATGCCTCTTCCGGATCCGACTCCACATCCGCTCTTTTTCTTCTTCACTGAGCTCCATGTCCTGCACGCCGGGCTGCTGCTGGAGACACTCCCACACCTCCTCGACCGTCTCTTTCTCTGCCCCCTCCTCGGAACGACATCGAGTGTAAAAATGGGTCTCTGGACAGATAGCGAGCTGCGGATGCGCGTCCAGCATGGAACTGAGGAGCGTCGTGCCGGACCGCGGCATTCCCACCACGAACACTGGACCCTGAATTCGGGACGAATCAGCCATGAGCCTCAAGAACCCGGCGGTAGAGATCTGCTGTTTGACGGGCAAGTTCCCCCCACCGAAAATCCTCAATGGGGGCGCTGGCCGAACGGGATTCCGCTTTGGCCCATGTCATCGCTTCAGACAGAAGGTGCGGCGAAAGCTCGTCGTCGTAGGTACGTACCCAATCGGTGCCCACCCGATCCCGAAGTTCCGCCATGGCCCCTCGGTTTGACACCAGGACCGGTCGGTCGAACGAGAGCGCAAGGAGAGCAGTCCCCGATTGCATGACGGATTCGTAGGGGAGCACGACCAAGTCTGAAGCCGAAAGCAATACTGCAATTTCCTCCTCTTCGAGAAAACGCAAATCCGACCGCACCCTCGGGTCCCCTTCCTGCGCCCTCTGAACACGCTGGGCCAACTCATCGGAAATGGGATTTCCGCCGACAAGGAGACGGGCTTCCTCATTCTCCCACGCCCGAAACGTTCGAATCAGGGAAACGACGTTCTTGTAGGGCCGAATACGACCGACAAATACGACCACGGGGGCCTCGGGAGACAAATCGAGACGGCGACGGGCTTCTTCTTTCGGAAGAGGATCGGGATACGCCGTTCGGTAGTGGCCGTGAGGAACAACGGCGCTCGGAATAGAGCGAAGCTTAGGAAACCGGGAATAGGCTTCCTGACGAGCAGTCTCGCTCAAACTGATGATTCCATCCACCATCGGAATAAAGAAGTTCCAGAATATCTTCTCCAATCTCGGATGGTACGACTCGTGGGGGCCGAGGTCGTGTGTCGTCCACACGAGCTTCGTTCCCCAGAGCCGGGTCCACGCGAAAAAAGCCAGCTCCGCCGTCACGTACGCGGTGGCCGTCGCCTTCGACGGATAAGCCAGGAGACTGTCCGGCCAGTGGACGTGCCACACGTCGTACCTCTTCTGGAAAGGCTCCAACAGAGAAAATCCGTCGACCTCGACGTTCGCCTCCGACTCCATGTTTTCATATAGCAGTCGGGTATAGGGATTGCCGTTTTCGCTCGTAAATCCGGGCCACCCCAGCACACGCAGCGTCTTGTGGGATCTGGATTCCGACGTGCTCACGGGTCCGTCTCGCTCATCAGTCATCACTCGCAGCTTGATGTTCGTTTACGTTCAGCCAGTCAGAAAAGGAGCGGTCGAGCAAAGCGCTCAGCCGCTGGACGTCTTCCCGATACACCGATGCAAGACGGGTGCGCGCGGCATCCGGCATCGACGGTTTTTCGAGGTTTGCGTTCTTCACTGTCAGAAGGATTCGGTCCCGGAGCCACTTCGGAAGCACAGAACGGGCCCACCGTCGCAGGAAGTGGTCCGGATTGCCAATGAACTTGTGCAACCACTCGAGTTTCGGAACGCCCGTGGCCCGATGCCGAATTCCGGTATCCGGCGTAAAGGAGGGGTCGATGTTGAGCGCTTGAAAAACCGTCTGGGCAAAGCGTACGGGGTCCGCCGTGAGGCGCTCAAACCGGTAGATCTGCAACTGAGCCCGGTCGAAGTAGTCCAGATACCGGGACAACTGCTCGCCGTAGAATCCCATGCGGCGATAGTGCCACGACCA
>CAZTDC010000011.1:0-25185 GCA_964612165.1 uncultured Salinivenus sp. | reverse complement strand
TGCCGGCGCTGCTCTTCTTCTGCACGAGCATTGTGTGGAAGGCCGCGATCCCCACAATCCACGGCACGAGCGATGAGTTTTCGACAGGATCCCACGCCCAGTAGCCGCCGAAGGAGAGGGTGACGTACGCCCAGTACCCGCCCATCGTGATGGCCACGCCGAGGATGGCGACGGCGAAGAGGGTCCAGGGCAGCGCCGGACGCACCCACTCCGTGTACGTTTTGCGCCAGAGCGCCGCCACGGCGAAAGCAAAGGGCACCACCATCGCCGAGAAGCCGGCAAACAGGAACGGCGGGTGGATGGTCATCCAGAAGTTCTGAAGCAGGTCATTGAGTCCCTGCCCGTCCGCCGGCACGAAGTTCGGATTTTGCTGGAAGATGGGGGCGTCCGTAAACTTCTCGGCGAGAGGGGTGAAGGGGGACGCGCCAATTTCGAGTGGACCGAACTGCAGGCCCACGATCATCGAGAGGAGGAAGAGCTGGCACAGGCCGACCACGGCCATCACGTGCCGCTCGTACTCCCGCTGCACGTAGGCGATAAGCGCCCCACCAACCCCGCACATCATCAGGATCCAGAGGAGGAACGACCCCTCCTGCCCCGCCCAGAAGGTAGAGAAGAGGTAGTGGAGGGGCAGGTCGTTCGAGGACTGCTGGTAGACGTAGGCGTACTGGTACTGGTGGTTGAGAATGAGGTACCAGAGGATGCCGGAGACGGCCACCACGGCGGCGCTCATCACGCCCCACGCCCAGCGCCCGGTACGCTTCCATACGTGCGCCTGAGGCGCGCCCCCGGACCGAGCGGACCAGAAGAAGGCAAAGGCAGAGACCCCGCACGCAATGAACGCGGCGAGAAGGAGAACGTCCCCAATGGTTCCCAGCATAAAAAGCCGGTGTTTTGGTCGGCAAGAACCGGATGCGTGGTAATCAGCATCCGATTATCAGTTCCAGATTTCCGAGCAGAACGGACGCTCCTACTCCGCTTTCATTGGGAATTGTGAACGATGTTACGCGGAATGGAGCGGGGTGCGTCAATACCGTGTGAGGGCACAGGAAATCGATCGACCGTTCAGGGGGCACGACGCTCCATCAGGTCCCGTTGCAGGCGCACGGCGGTGGCCAGCAGGTAGGCCGCGTACACACCCAGGGCCACCCATCCGTAGCGGGCCAGCCAGATGGGCTCGACGCTCGAATGAAGCCACTCGGCATACTGCTGGGGCGGGCCGTACCACAGCTGGCAGCGGGGCCCGGCGCCCGCCGTCACGCAGGGGAGCAACGGCAGCATGTAGACGAGGCCAATCACATTGTAGGCAATGGCCGGCTCGCGCCAGTAGCGGTAGAGGGTCGCTCGCCAGTCATTTACCGAGGGGAGGGAGCGCCCGCGCAACACCATCAGCGCGTCGCCGCGCCAGAGTGCCAGTGGGATGAGGGCCCGCGCCGCGAAGCCGGTTGCGAAGCCCATCGGGTCTTCTCCAATCCACAGGTACACGGTAATGCCGAGCAGGGCCGATGCGCGCCAGTACACCAGAAGCCGGTTACGGACCGGGGGGAGGTTCACGGAGGCGAATAGCAGGAACAGCGGCACTGCCACCAGCAGCCCCACGGCCAGGACGAAGTCGGCGTATATGAACGTCTCGTATAGGCTCATGAGAAGGAGGAGAATACCAATGAAGACGAGAGTCCAAACGCACTCCAAAAACAAATCGTTGCCTTCCAAAACGCCTCAGATGATGCATCTTTTTAAGGCGATACGCGTCTAAGATCAGTCGCGTGGGCCCACTCCGTGTGCAGCACAGCGGCAGACTTTTGGCTTTCGAGAGAAGAAGTTGGTTTGTTGGACGTGCTCGTCTTTCTTTGGGATCAACGGAAGGAAGACAAACCCGGAGCGGTTCTTGATTCAAGCCGATACACCAGAGTCGTCCCTTTTCCCTCCATTTCCGTCTTTCCGCTGCTCATGTCTACAGTGTGCTCGCTCCGTCCCTTTCTCGTGAGCCTGGCTGGGTTCGCCGTTCTCGTTACCATTACCGCCTGTTTTGCCAGCGGACAGTCCCAAAGCCGGCTTCTCGACGACCCGCGCGGAGAGGCGAGCTACTACGCCGACAAGTTTGCTGGGGAGACCACGGCGAACGGCGAGACGTTCGACCCCGACGACATGACCGCTGCCCACCCCAATCTTCCGTTTGATACGGTCGTGCGCGTCACTCGGACCGATTCGGAAAAGAAGCGATCGGTCGAGGTGCGTATCAACGATCGGGGACCGTACGCCGACGATCGGGTCATCGATCTTTCGGAGGCGGCAGCAGAGCAGCTCGGGATGATCGAGGAGGGCGTTGTGGAGGTGCGGATTGAGGTCATCGATCTGCCCTCGGGGGCGGAGGAAGCGACCGCGGAGCGAGATGGGGCCGCGTGGTAGCCCGCGAGAGGGAGGTCAGCGCCAGTGCGCGGTCACGCGTTCGAGCATCTGTTCGCTCGTCTTTCGGTTTTGCTCCTCGATGGCTCCTCGGCGGGAGACCTCGAACGAGCGGTCGGGGTCGTGGAGGGTGGGCGACAGGTCCTCGTTGAGGTGCTCCTCCCATTCATGGCGCCAGTCCGTTGGCATCGACTCCGGAAGGGGCATTTCCTGCATCACAAGGGCGAGGAGGGTCCAGATGCGCGAGACGGCGTCGAGGTGGTAGCCCCCACCGAGCGAGCAGAGGAGCCGCCCATCCGTGGTGTCGTCGGCCAGGTCCAGGAGGGAGCGAAAGATCGTCTCGTAGGTCTGTGACGAGAGCAGTAGGTCCGCCAGCGGATCCTTGAAGTGGGCGTCGGCGCCGCACTGGGCGACGATCACGTCCGGCCCGAAGTGGGTGAGGGCGTGGGGCACGACCCGGTCAAAGGCGTCCAGGTAGCTGTCCGACTCGGTGTGGGGTGCCAGCGGGACGTTGAGGGCCGTTCCGCGTCCGGCGCCGTCTCCAATCTCCTCCACCCCTCCGCTTCCGGGAAAGAGGTAGCGCCCCGACTCGTGCAGGCTAATCGTAAGCACGCCGGGATCGTCGTAGTGCAGGAACTGGACCCCGTCCCCGTGGTGCACGTCCACGTCGACGTAGGCCACGCGCAGGTCCTGCGCCCGCAAAAAGGCAATGGCCACCGACAGGTCGTTGTACACGCAGAAGCCGGAGGCGCGGCCCTCGTGGGCGTGGTGAAGGCCCCCGCCGAGCTGAAGCACGCGCGTCGCTTCGTTTTCGGCAATGAGTTCAGCGCCGTGCAGCGTGCCCCCCACCAGCCCGCGTGTGGCGGCGTCCATCTCTTCGAAGACGGGCACGTCGCCCGTGTTGATGCCGTAGTCCCATGCCTGCGGCGGGGGGCGACCATCGGAAGCGTCCTCCACTTTTTCTACAAATGCCTCGCTATGGACGCGCAAGAGGTCCTCTCGTGAGGCCACCGGCGGCTCTACGGGATCGAGAGAATGACCGAGCGCCTCCAGCAGGCTCACCACCATCTCCTGCCGCGTCGGACTGAACGGGTGCTCGGGCCCGAAGTCGTAGTCGAGGTAGCGGTCGTGGAAGAGAAGGGTGGCGGACACGAGAGTGGCGATTGATTCAAAGCAGCGCGCGACAGAACATATTTCGCATTGCGCGTCCACGGGAGCAGTAGACACGAAATCCGCAATACAAGCTGCACAAGAAAAGGGAGCGGGGGCATCCCTGCAGGATCGAGGCTCAGAGGGTTGATGTAAAGGCCTCCCGTACCGCTTCCGGTGCCCGGATGGGCCGACGCCGTTCCGCGTCCATGAAGCAGAGGGTGGTGTGGCCCTCGGCCAGCGTTTCCTCCTGATCCTTGCGGTGGACGGTGTAGTCGATGGGGACGCGTACGGACGGCATCTCCGGGAAGGTCACCTCGACGACGATGACCTCATCGTAGCGGACGGGGCCGTGGTAGCGCACGTTGACCTCCACCACCGGCATGATGATGCCGCTCTCTTCAAGGTCGCGATAGCGCACGCCGAGGTCGCGCAGTGCCTCCGTACGCCCGGCCTCGAAGTAGTCGAGGTAGTGGGTGTGGTAGACCACCCCCATCGGGTCGCATTCGCGGTAGCGGACGCGGTGGTGGTAGGGGTAGACGTAGGACACAAGAAGGAGGGCCGGACGAAGGAACGACGAGCGAGCCGGGGGGAGCGCTAGTGAGCAGCCGGTTCCATCGGCTCGGCCGTCTCGTACTCCCCAAGGGCATCGAACTTCTCCAACCGCTGGTCCATCAGCGTGTCGGGATCGATGTCTTCGAGGTCGTCGAGGGCACCAGCGATGGCCTGCCCGACGGTCGCAAAGGTGGTCTCCCGATCCCGATGCGCACCCCCCACGGGCTCAGACACGATTTCGTCGATGACATCCACCTCGATGAGGTCGGAGGCCGTAAGCTTCAGGGCGCGGGCCGCGTCTTCCTTGTGGTCCCACGAGCGCCAGAGGATCTGCGAACAGCTCTCGGGGGCGATGACGGAGTACCACGCGTTCTCGAGCATGAGAATGCGGTCGCCGAGCCCAATGCCAATGGCGCCGCCCGACGCGCCCTCGCCAATGACGACAACCACGATGGGCACCGGCAGCCGGGCCATCTCCATCAGGTTGCGGGCGATGGCCTCGGCCTGGCCCCGCTCCTCGGCCCCCATGCCGGGGTAGGCGCCGGGGGTGTCGAGCAGCGTGACGACGGGCTTGTTAAACTTGGCCGCCATCTTCATGAGACGCTCGGCCTTCCGGTAGCCCTCCGGGTTGGGCATGCCGAAGCGGCGGTACTTGCGCTCCTTCGTGTCGCGGCCCTTCTGGTGCCCCATCACCATGACGGTGCGGTCGCGATAGCCGTAGCGGTGCCCCTGGAATCGGGCAAGCCCGCCCACCACCGCGCGGTCGTCGGCAAAGCGCCGGTCCCCGTGCAGCTCCACGAAGTCATTCGTGAGGGCCTCAATGTAGTCGAGGGTGTAAGGCCGCTTTGGGTGCCGGGCAATCTGGACGCGCTGCCACCGCGTGAGGTTGCGGTAGATGGAGGTCCGCAGCTTCTCGACCCGTTCTTCCAGGGCATTAATTTCGTTGGAGAGGTCGTCCTGCGTCTCCTCGTTGAGCTCGCGCATCTCGGAGAGCTTTTCCTCCAGCTCCACGAGCGGCTTCTCGAAGTCGAGCAGGTGGTTGTCGTCGGCCATAGGGGCAAGACGAAATTGATTTCGGGCACAATCTACGTCCCTAAAGTATGCAGCCTGGGAACGGAAATGGCAATCTTACGACTATTGAGCTGCGGTCATTGTATCGTTCTCGAAATCTGCGACCGGTCCTTCGGGAGCAAACGGGGAGGCGGGACAAGGAGCAACGAGACCTGTTTGGCGTGATCATTGCTTTGCCTTGACGGGATAGGAGAGCGCCCCTTATTATAAATATAATCCGTTCGGACAGAGGCGGAGGGGACTGTGCGTTTCTCGTTTCGAGACCGGGGACACGACGGAGCCGCGCTCTTCTTCTGCGATTTACACGTGCACATGTCACAGGCGCAGCGCGGATTTCGCTATTCGGGTAATTCACGCTCTCACCGAAGTCCTTCACGATTTATGCCAGTTAAGCTGCAAGTTATCAAGGAGGGAGACGAAGGCGATCCCGCCGATTATCTGTTTGAACAGGACCGAATCACAATTGGGCGGGGAAGCAACAACGACCTCACTCTTCCGGATCAAAAGGTGAGTACAGAACACGCCGAAATCCAGAGTGAGGGCGGGGAATATCTACTCTCCGACCGTGACAGCAAGAACAGGACGTACGTGGACGGGCGGCGCGTGGGGGAGGAGGAGCCATACGTCTTGGAAAGTGGGGACGTGTTTCGGGTGGGGGACTTCAAGATTGAGTTTGCGCCGCTTTTCATGCCGTCCTCAGAGCAGACGGCGTACGCGGAGGAGGACGAAAGTGCCAATCCGTTCGAGAAGCATACGCGCCAGTTGGCCGCGGCGCTCGAAGGCATTGCAGAGACCTACAAGTTTGCTCCCTCCGAGCAGCGGGACGAAAACTTTTCGGCGGCCATTGAGGAGCACTTCGACGACGACGTGACCGAGGAGGAGGGCGTACGGCGGGTAGCTCGTGCGCTCGGGTTTGGAAACGGGGCAACGGGAGAAGGAGGCCGTGCGGCGTCGCAGGACGATCGCTCGGCGGCACCGGATACAGGGACGCCCGATGCGGCCGTCAGTTCGCCCGACGACGAGGCCGTCTCGTCGGTGCTCGATTCGCTGATTGAGTCTGTGGCGCGAATGATTAGTATTCCCAATCATTTCTGGCGCGAGTTTACCGGAGACACGCTCGCGCATCCGCCCGAAAAGAAGGTGCTCCACAGCGCCGACGTCGACGAGCTACGGGGGCACCTGCTCGGCGACGAGGTGTCCGAGGAGGAGCGGAAAGAGCGTCTTGAGCATCTGGACGAAGCGGTCGACAGCCTCGTGGCGCACAACATGGCCATGCTGGCCGGATACAAGAAATCGGTCATGGCCGGAAGCAAAGAGCTTCTCCAGCGGGTCAGCCCAGCCGACGCCATGAAGGAAGCCGAGGAAGCGGGAGGAGGCATGATGGGAGGGCTCTTTGGGGGCGGCAGCAAGTCCGAGCTCGAAAAGCTCAACGAAACGTGGAAGGAGCTCATGCGGGGCGAATGGGGAGAGCTCGAGAGCGAACTCTTCCGACCGACCTACATCGAGGCCTACGTGGATCGCATGGCGCAGTCTTGGGATATCGACAAGGCCGAACTCGTGGGCGATGCCGACGAGGAGTGAGGGTCCCAAGTGCTGATTACACCAAGCGTACGGCACCGTCGTGGGTCCGCTCGTTTGGGACCTCGACTCAACATTTCAATGTTCAGGTTAGTAAGCCGTCCCGTGATTGATAGGGCGCCCGCTTCGGGCGATCACGCTCGTCACTGTATTGAGACTGGAATTGGAGTCCGCTCATGAGCGACGCCGTCATCGGAAAGGAAGTAGATGGGTACCGTATCCAGTCGGTCCTTGGCCGAGGGGGGATGGGCACGGTGTACAAGGCCAAAGACGTGAACCTGTCCCGCACGGTCGCCATCAAGCGAATTAATCCGGGGCAGCAGGAGCGCGAGTCGTTCATTCACCGGTTTCGCTCGGAGGCCCAGGCTCTCGCTCGCATTGACAGCTCCTACATCGTCGGCGTCTACGCCCTTCGGGAGACCGACATTGGGCTTCTCATTGTGATGGAGTATGTGGAGGGCGGCACGCTCAAGGATCCGCTCGAACGGCAGGGGGCACTAGAGCCGAGCCAGGCCATTCCGATCCTCGAACAGACCCTCCAGGCATTCGAAGATGCGCACTCGGCTGGGGTGATCCACCGGGACATCAAGCCGGAGAACGTCATGCTGACGCAGGACGGAATAGTGAAGGTCACCGATTTTGGAATTGCCAAACTTCGGCAGCCGGACTCCGGCGAGACCGTGACGCAGGGGGGGCAAGGGGGCACGCTCAAGTACATGTCCCCCGAGCAGATCTCCAGCATCGACGACGTTGACGCGCGAAGCGACGTCTACTCCCTGGGGATGACCGCCTACGAGATGCTGGCGGGTGACCTGCCGTTCAAGGAGACGGATACGGACTTCGACATTATGCGGAAAGTGGTGGAGGGCGAAGTTCCTCCGCCCGATCAGCTCAACCCCGACATCCCGTCGGGGCTTGCCCAGTGGATCGTGGGGGCGATCCAGAAGGAGCAGGATGGTCGTTACCAGAGCGCGGGGGAAATGAAGGAGGCCCTCCATGAGGCCGACCGACAGACCGGCGAGAAGACCGTTACGCAGCCCGGCTGGGAGATGGATGGGGACAACGCTGACGTGGACCAGACCCAGACGGCCGTTCCAGGACAGGAGGATCGGACGCAGACCGTGGTGCCGGGCGACGACGAGGAGGATGCAATGCCTGAGCCCGGCGGGCAAACCGTCATGGATCCGGATATGGGAGGCGCGACCCAGCCGGCCGTTCCCGAGCCGGAGGCGGCCGAGGACAAACCGCCCGAACAGGAACAGGACCAGGCACTCGCGGGAGAAGATGTCGACGAGGAAGGGACAAACTGGGCGCTCGTCGGCGGAGGGGTTTTGGGCGTACTACTGCTCCTCGTGGGCGGGTACGTTGCGTTTACGCAGCTCGGCGGAGGGGCGGCGGGAAGTGAAGCAACCCTGT
Source organism: uncultured Salinivenus sp. (assembly GCA_964612165.1). Lineage (GTDB taxonomy): Bacteria > Bacteroidota > Rhodothermia > Rhodothermales > Salinibacteraceae > Salinibacter. Next base: position 17,010 of record CAZTDC010000011.1, on the reverse strand, counting down.
CCCTCACTACCGCTCCGGAGGGGGCTCTCGTGCTCGTGAATGGGGACACGGCCGGCACCACGCCCATGAATGACTACGCGCTCAAGGAGGCCGGGTCGTTTACGCTGGAGCTCCGAAAAGAGGGCTATACGCCTCTGGATACGAACCTCACTGCAGAAGCCGGCGGGCAGGTCACGCTCCAAAACGTCGCGCTGGCGGAAGCGGGGACCGACGCGGCACCCTCAAATGCACAGCTCGCCGAGAACACGCAAGAGGAGTCCTCTTCCGATCGCTCCTCTGCGTCCGAACCGGAATCGACGGAGCCGGGTCGTGCCTCCGACCAAACGACAACCTCGCAGACCGGCGGCGAAGAGACAAGCGAGTCCGCAAATCAGGACGACCCTGCTGGCGAGACGAATGCCTCGGGGACCGAGAACGCTGGGGACAACGCTGCGGAGAGCGGGGCCGCCACGGGGATTCTTGAAGTGACGCCGACGCCGTCCGCCACCGTGCTCGTTGACGACGAAAAGCAGCCCGCCGGGCAAGCCGTTACTATGATGGAGGGGGAGCATACCGTTACGTGTCGTCATCAGAAGCACGGTTCCATTGAGAAAACCGTTACTGTGTCTGAGGGGGAGACCAAGACGCTCTCGTGTTATTTCGAGCAAGAAGTAACGGTTGCCACGGCGGGAGGCCCGTACGGACGAATTTGGTTGAACCGGTCCGATACGGGAGAAAGCACGCCCAGTACGCTCTCCCTTCCTCCAGGCACCCATCGCATTGAGGTGCGAAGAAAAACACTTGATGGCTTCGCCGTAAATGGTGGGATCGCAAAGACAGAACGCGGGGGAGAGAGCCAAGTCAACAAGTTTTCCGGGCGCTCGTATCAAATTGAAGTTGAGCCCGGCTTTACGAAAATATCTCACAGGGTCGCGTTTAAGGTCGAACAATAGGCCCTCCTTGCATGCCAGCGACTCCTTTCTTCGTCGCCGCATCTAGCTTTGAATTCGTATCGGCATTCCGACCCCTCCGAGCGTTTCAAACTGACAAATATATTACGTTTTGTAACGAATTCACCACCGGAATTTATTGCAGGCTTCATCGAAACTCAATGTCCGGTTTCCGCCTTGTCTCTCGTTCCCTTTAAACGAAGGCGGTAGCACAGGAAGTGTGTGAAGGGAATCGAGAGGGCGTTCGACCAGGAGTCCGGAATGGACGCTCGACTGGGCGGGGCCGACGCCCCGTCCTGGTAGAGTCCTTGCACACCCCTCCACTTACGACGCGCGAGTTCACATTCGTCAATGCAAAAGGTGACCTAATATGTCCACTTCACGAGTGCCCACCGGTTCGAATGTCCTTCCTCATCTTTTACGCTGGGTCGGGGTTGTAACGGCGGGGATCGCCCTTGCCGGTATTCTCGGAAGCCTACAGCCGGCGACGGCGCAGCAGTCTGTCTTTAAGGAGGCGAAGCAGAAGTATCAGTTCGCCGAGTACGAGAAGGCCACGTCGCTCTTCCAGAAGGTAGCCGATGATACCCAGGCGGACGTTGACCTGCGCCGAGACGCGCTTCGGTACCTTGCCCGTGCCCAGATCGCTCGCGGGAACGAAGACAAGGCCCGATCAGCCATCGAGCAGCTGGTTGAGACCAATCCGCCGTCCGACTACCTGGATCCGGACGTCGAGCCTCCTGCGGTGACGGATATGTTCTACAAGATTCAGAAGGAGAAGCAGGGCAACTACAAGGTCGGCAAGAAGCAGGAGGGGATGCAGACCCTTGCGGTCATGGACTTCTCGAACAACTCGATCACGAGACGAGAAGACTACCAAGGTCTGAGCAAGGGGCTGCCCTCGATCATGATCAATCGCCTGACGGGCGGGACGGATCTGCAGGTGATTGAACGAGAGCGAATCGAGTGGCTCCTCAACGAGCTGAAACTTCAGAAGCAGAAGGACAAGGTCGACCAGTCCACCGCGGTTCGGACCGGAAAGCTGCTTGGCGCCAATGCCGTCGTCTTCGGCAGCTTTATCGCAACGGGGGAGCAGATGTCAATTACGGCGCGGGTCGTCAAAGTAGAGACGGGAGAGGTCCTGTTTGGCGACCAGGTGCGCGGGAAGCCCGACAAATTCTTCGAGCTCATCAATGAGCTCAGCCAGAAGGTGACGAAGAGCATTAACGTCGAGATGGAGGAGACGAAGCTGGGGTCGGACCAGACCAAATCGCTGGATGCGATGATGGCCTATTCCGACGGACTGAGCCTGCTCGAAGCCGGCAAGTACCGCGAGGCCCAGCAGAAGTTCAAGAAGGCCGTCGATTACGACGACGGCTTTGAGAAGGCCCGCACGAAGATGGAGAGTCTCAAGCCCATGGTGGCCAGCGCGGACGGGGAGGACCAAAGCACCTCGTCCAGCATGGACCGATAGACGCGTGGGGCGAAAGGGGCGGGGTTCTGGAGGGCTCGGTGTAGGCCGGCCCCGGTTGTGGGTCGAGTGGTACGGGCTCTGGGGCCGACCGGGTGACTCGCTGCAGAACGCCATGCAGATCTGCCACCGCCTCCTTCCGGGGAAGCTGTACGACGGTCCAGGCCGGGAGGGGGCGTGATGGAGGGGCAAGTCGCATGATTTAAGCACTGACGGTTTTCAGCTCACTGGAACGGGGTCCCCCCGGGGATGCCGCTTTCGTGTTTCCGTTCACATGTCCCGTTTACTTTCATGACCCACGATTCTTGCGACACCCCCCTGGCCTGGACGCTCGACCTGTGGTACGAACGAAGGCGTCCCGCCGGTACGAGTTACTGGGCGATTGCTTTCGTTCTCGCCCTTGCCGTGACCGTGACCGGGTGCGGCGGGCCGTCCGTTACAATGGACCAGGATCCTTCGGCCTTTGAGGACGAGGAAGAGAAGCTGGAGAAGCGCCTCGAGAACAATCCGGAAGATGGAGAAGCCCTGCGCGATCTGGGGTCTATTTATCTCCGAACCGATCGTTCGTCGCAGGCCTACGATGCCCTGAAGGATGCGTACTCGCGGCGACCCGAGGATCCGAAGGTGCTCTTTTATCTGGGCCTGGCGAGCGAGAAAGTGGGACGTCGAGAGGCCGCTCTCGATCTCTTCCAAAAGTTCGACGAGGTGCCCGAAGATTCAAAATACCGCACGCTGATGGAGGGACGATACGAGTGGCTCGCGCGCAAGCAGGCGGAGCGGCAGGTCGAGCAGATGGTGGCGGAGGAGAGAGAGCGACCGGCTGACGTCGGAGATCAGGTGGATCCGAACACGGTGGCGGTTGTGCCGATGGAATATCAGGGGGGCGATGATCAGTATCAGCCGCTCGGGCGCGGGCTAGCAGAAATGTTTACGACCGACCTCGCCAACGTCGGTCGGCTCAAGATTGTGGAGCGGGTCCGTCTGCAGGCGATCCTCGATGAGCTGGAGCTCGCCCGAAGTGAGTATGTGGACCAATCCACGGCGCCCCGTGTCGGGCAACTGCTCGGCGCTGGACGCGTGGTCGGGGGCTCCTACCTCGTGACCGATGACGAGCAGATCCGACTCCAGGTCACCCTCGCCGACGTGGCAAGCGGCGAGCGGGCTCCGCAGCTCGATCGGCAGCGGGCCGGCCTCGACGACGTCTTTCAGCTCCAGAAGGAGGTCACCTTTTCCATTATCGATCAGCTCGGTGTAGACCTGACGCCTCAGGAGAAGGCCGCAATTCAGGAAGTGCCCACCCAGAACATCCAAGCGTTCCTTGCCTACAGTCGCGGCCTGATGGAGGAGGATCGGGGCAATTACGGCGCGGCGTCCCAGTTCTACCAGCAGGCCCAGCAGATTGACCCCGACTTTGAACAGGCAGCCCAGCGGAGCGAGAAGGCTAAGAGCATGCAGGCCGGAGGCGGGAGCCCGGGCGACGCCGTCGCCAGTGCCGAGGGGGAAGACGGCGGACAGGACGGGCAGTCGACCGACTCATCGGTTGACCTCGTCGATCAACGACTGCAAAGCATGGGAGCAGGGACGAACCCGGCGCCGAGCGACGATGACGAAGGAGGAGACGAGCGGGACCCGGCGCAGGAGTCCGACTCGGCCCCTCTGCCCGATGCGCCCGAGCCGCCTTCTGACGATAACAGTGGGGGGGACGGCGGCTCTTGAGGGTGCAGCAGCAATGTCGTATATCTCGCCACGCACGGAGCCTCCAGGTTTTGTGCGGGCAGGACCGACTGATTCAGCATTTCTCTTCGGGGCGAAGGGGGCAGGCTGAAGGGAGGATTGGGGCTCGATGAATTGTAGCGCACCGTGCCAGGACTCACCCTTCACGCAGGCAGTGCGCTGCTAGAAGATCAGATCATTTCTGTCCCTTTCCATTACGACTGATGGCATCTCACATCCTCTTTACAGTATGAGCCATCTCTACGGTTTGTCTGCTTTCGTTTTTCGCTCTGTGGATTGCTGTGGAACGCGAGTCGCCACCGGGTCGCAGGAGATTGGAAGCAGGGCGAAGGGGAGTGCTCTGCTCGTGCTGCTCCTTGCGGTAGTTGCCTTCTCGCCAGCGCGGGCACAGGTCGCCGGCGCCGCCTGGCCCACCTATGCCCAAGATCAGCAGCGGACCGGCCAAAGCTCGATTGAGGGAAACCAATCGGGTGTGTGGAAGTCACCGATAGGGGACGGGGGATCGACCGCGCCGGCCGTTGGGTCGGGCTCGAATATTTACATAGCAGACAGCACCGCCGGGGGGACCGTCAAGCTCAAGAATATCGATATGTTTGACGGGGCCCTGATCGGTTCTACGAGTAAGATTGAAAGCTTACCGAGTCAGCCCGTCATTCGGAACGATTCGGTACTCGTAACGACGGTTACCGCGGGGGTCGGGAGCACAAAAGTCTTCACTCCGGATTTGTCGAGCAATGCCGGCGTCCAGCTTGTGGACAGCGCGGATCTTCTCGAGCTGTCTTCCCCCACTGTAAGCACCGACGGAATTGCATACATCACGGCAAATTACAAGAATAAAGGGGCAGGTACGCCTCCCGACGACAGTCTGTACGCCGTGGATGTGGCAACCCAGACGAAGAAGTGGGCACAAGCAGTGGGGACAGGAGGAACGATTGCTCCCCCCTCGATCCGGAGCGACGGGACCATTCTTGTGCCTTCCGCGAATGGGATCATCTATGGAGTGAATGACGGAGGGAATAGCGCAAGCAGGAATACGTTTTTTGACACCGGGCTCGACAGCCTGGAGGTCCTGGCGCAAAGCGCCACCGGAGATACCCTGTACGCGGCCGGCGGCGGCACCTCGGACCCCAGTCTACTTTCGATTGAGGTTGGGACCGATACCACAACAATCTGGTCCAAGACGTTTTCGGTTCCGCCATCCTCGCCGGCCGTCGGCCCCAACGGGAACGTGCACGTGGTATCCTTCGAGACGGTGTACCGGTACAGTCCCGGCGGAAGCCTGGAGTGGAGCAAGACAAGTGCTGCTCCGATCGTCTATCCCCCGGCGGTGGACGGGACGGGGGACGTCTACACGGTCACCGATCCGGGATCGGATCCGAATTTACGTCGCCGGGCCGGGGCGGACGGACGCGTGGAGTGGGTGGATAGCCTGAGTAGCGGGGGGGTTGCCAGCGGGAACGGCCTGGCGCTGGCCGAAGACCGGACCGCGTACGTGCCCGTCGTCCAGTCGGCCACGTCCAGTGAGAATGCGCTCTACTCCGTGCGGGTGGTAACGGTCACCTCTACCTCGCCGGCGGCCTACGACACCATCGACGCCACCGGCGGCGACCTGAGCATCACGTTCAGCGAGCCGATGGCCAATACTACCAGTATTGCGGATAGTATTCGAGTGCGGGGGGAGCAGAGCGGAGCCGTGGGAGGATCCGTGTCGGGCACGGGGACCCGGACACTGACATACACCCCGAGTGTCGATTTTGCCCCCGGCGAACGCATCACTGTGACCGTGGCGGAGGGACTGGCCGACACGACGGGCACGCCCCTCGGCACATCCTACACCTACCAGCTGCGGGCGAGTGCAGAGTCGGGACCGGTGTCCTTCTCCATCGACCGGGCAGTAACGACGAATGCGGAGGGCGCCCGGACCCTGGCGGCGGGCCAGATTGACGGGAGCGGCAGTCGCGACCTTCTTGTAGGCTCGCAGTCGGACAGCACGCTGGTGTGGTTCCAGAACGACGGCTCAGGAGGAATTTCCAGATACGAAATCACCGGTCAACTCGACCATCCGCGGGACGTCGCTCTAGCCGACATGGACGGCGACGGGGACCTCGACGCGGTCGTTGGGGCGGGAGAAAATGAGGCCAATAATGGCAGCAGGGACGTGATCGCCTGGTATGATAATGATGGAACAAACACCTTCGGGGATTCGACGGAGGTAGGGTCGGCGGGCGGGGTGACGGACGACGTCCGGGCGATCGCGGTCGGTGATCTCACCGGCGACGGAGCGCCGGATGTGGTGGGGGCGTCGGACGATAACAGCGCGGTCTACTGGTGGGAGAACGATGGGACGGGATCGTTCGGGAGTTCCAGCAAAATTGGGAGTCCACCCAACCCCCGGGCCGTGGCACTCGGCGACTTTGAGAATGACGGCGACTTGGATGTTGTGTGGGGGGACGCCCAGGATGACAACGTGATCTGGGTGCCGAATCAGGGGAATGGCTCGTTCGGAAGTGCGAACACCGTCAACGGAGGCGCCAGCAGTGTTCAGGATCTTGCCGTGGAAGACGTGAATGAGGATGGAAATCTGGACGTAATTGGGGCCGAGAAGGGAGAGGGAGACGTGGCCTGGTATGAGAACACGGGCGGTGGCTTCGGCAGCGGAAGGAGGGCTGGTTCGCTTGCGGACGTAGTGGCCGTGCATCCGGCCGACGTGAACGGGGACGCGCAGGAGGATTTGCTCATCGCCTCGGCGCAGGATTCGCTGGCCTGGATAGAGGGGGACTCGACGGCGTTCAATTCCTTTGGGACGCGCACCGTCTTCGAGACGAGCGCCGACCGCGCGGTGGACATCATTGCCGCCGACCTTGATGACGACCGTGCCCTCGATCCGGTGGCCGCCTCGTTCAACGACAACACCGTCGCCTTTTACCCGAACGTCGCCAACCCGTCGACCATCTACGTCGATGCGAGCGCCAGCGGGCCGCGCTACGGCACTTCGTGGAGCCGGGCCATGACGTCGCTGCAGAACGCCCTCGACATCGCCGAGGCAAGCGACGAGATCTGGATCGCCGACGGCACTTACTATCCCGATGAGGGGGACGGCATTACGAGCGGCTATCGGGACACCAGCTTCGTGGTGACGGGGGCACAGGATGGTCTGAAGATCTACGGTGGATTTTCCGGGACCGAATCGACCCTATCGGGGCGGGACGTGACGAGCAACCCGGTCACCTTGAGCGGCGACATCGGTACGGCCGGCGACTCCACCGACAACAGCTACCACGTGCTGTTTTTCGACGGTCGGACGACAGCTGAGGGGCCGATCACCACGTCGACCCGTCTGGACGGAGTGACCGTAACGGAGGGCAATGCCGACGGCAGTGGGGATTCCCGTAGCGACAATGGAGGAGGAGTTTACTGTGAAGGAGGAGGAGAGGGATGCAGTCCCACGCTCGCGAAGGTCGTCTTTAAGGGAAACACGTCTTCCGGCGGCGGGGGCGCCCTCTACAATGATGGAAATAGCGGAATAAGCAGTCCGGACATCACCGACGTCCGGTTCGAGAACAACTCCGCGGGGGGCAACGGCGGGGCCGTCTACAATAACGGGACGAGCGGCACGAGCAGCCCGCAAATCGACAGCACCACCTTTGTCGGCAACTCGGCCGCGGATTTTGGGGGGGCCATTCGCAATGTCGGAGACAACGGGGAAAGCAGTCCGGAGATTATGGAGTCGATTTTTGAGGGCAACAGTACCGCTACCAATGGAGGAGCGATTTACAGCAGCGACGGCGGCGGTGAGAGCAACCCGTACATTCTCGAATCCACATTTCGGAACAATACGGCAGACGGAGACGGGGGGGCGGTCCACAATAAGGGGGATGGGGACACCAACAATCCGAGAATTGAAAGCTCCTTCTTTGTGGGCAACGAGGCGCTCGGCACCGGGGATGGAGGAGCGATTCGCAACGAAGATAGCAGTCCCCAGGTCATCAACGTTGCCTTTGTGGATAACGAAGCCGGGGATGACGGAGGGGCGTTGATCAACACTACCACAAGTGGCGGCAGGAGCAGTCCGGAGATCGTAAATTCCACCTTCACGACCAACGTGGCAAATGATCAGGGAGGGGCAATTCGGAACTTCGGAAATGCCACAATCAAGCCGTCGCTTACAAACACAATTCTTTGGGGAAACTCAGCCCCAAGCGGCAGCGAGCTATACAGCTCTTCTGATGACACCACGACGTTGTCGCACACAATTATCAATGGGTCGGGTATTGCGGGCGACACGCTCGACGCCGGCGGCGTCATCGAGCAAGATCCAGAGTTTGGTGATCCTTCCACCTTGGCCGGCCCGGACGGTGTGCTTGCCACTCCCGACGACAGTGTGAACGTCGTTGGCAGTTCCCCGGCGGTCGATGCGGGCATCAATGACTCGGTGTCCGTGGCCGAAGACATCACCGGCGCTCCGCGTGTACAGGACAACGGGAGTGGCACGCAGACGGTCAACATCGGGGCGTACGAGGAAGTGTCCGTGCAGGCCCCGTTGATTGCCGACGTTTCTCCCTCCTCCCCATATCCGGGCCATCCGGTCGCGCTGTCCGGGAGCAGCTTTGTGAACATCCAGGGCGTCGAGTACGGAACCACACAGGTGGACTCCTTCACCGTCGTCGACGACTCGACGATTCACACGCGCATTCCCCCCGGGGCCTCGTCCGATAACGGCTTCACGGTGACCAACCCGGCCGGTAGTGCAACCAGTTCGACGGTGACGCTCGGGAGCGGGCCGTACGGGCCCGAAAAGGCCCTGTCTTTCGACGGCACGGACGATTACGTGACGACGGGAGTGCGGGGCGATTCGCTCGGCCTCGTCAACGAGAGCTTCTCGGTCGGCGTGTGGTTTAAGCTCGAAAGCACCGCCAATGATCAAACGTTCGTTGGAATGGACGGGGGAACCGAAAATGAAACGCTTCACCTCCTCGTGAGGAATGGGAACTTGCGCTTCGCGTTCTTCAGCAATGATCTTGAGGGCGGTTCGGTGCCGACCGGGGAGTGGACGCACGCGATGTTCGTCTACGACGCCTCAACCGGAGATCGGTACATTTACAAGAATGGGGAGCGGGTGGCTTCGGACAACCCGACATCGGATTTCAAGGGCACGAACGAGCTGCTGATTGGTCGATGGGGCGGCGGAAACTATCTTGACGGTCAGATCGATCAGGTGCAGGTGTGGCAGGCTGCCCTTACGGCGGATTCGGTGCGGGCGAAGATGCACCGGACCATTGCACCGGACGCTGCGGGTGCTGGGGACCGGGAGGTCACCTATCGCTTGGACGCGGGGAGCGGCACCACGGCGTTCGACCACACCGATCGCTTTGGCTTCGGCACGTTCCAGAACAGTCCAGCCCGCACCTCCTTCAGCGGGGCGAGGCTGGGGCAGGAGAGTGCCCTGGCCGTGAGCGGCGAGCCTGGAGCCGTAGGGCCGAGCGGCGGCATCCTGGCGGTCTCTAGCGTGAGCACGGGCGATACCGTGCAGGTGTATCGCTACGGTGAGGGGAGCGGGACCCGGAGTGACAGTGATCCCGGTGAGATCATTAACGATGCCAGCACCCCCGAGCGCTCGGACCTGACTTGGGGGGTAGGAACGGTGGGGGCGCCCACTGCCGATCTGAAAATCGACTACAGCGGCGTCGGCCTCACCGTCAACGATTCGCTGGTGGTCATTCGGCGCGACGGACCGGGGTCGCCCTGGGAAAATTCGACCGGCTGGACCCACGACACGAGTGCGGATACCCTCAAGCAGACCGGCGTGACGATCGAGCCGGGGCAGTATGCCCTGAAGGACGGAAAGCTGCCCAGCGCGCTCAGCATTACCGGCACGCAGCCCCCGTCCGATACGGTGGGCGTCGACACGTCCCTCGCAGGAATCGACGTGACCTTCAGTCGCAAGATTGACGGGGTAACCGTCTCGCCGGAGAGCTTGGCGGTGCGGGGCAACCTGGCGGGTCGGGTGCCGGAGGCCGACGGCTCAATCAGTGGCGGGAGCAAGACCATTACCTACGAACCGGGCCGCGACTTTGAGCCGGGCGAGCAGGTGTCGGTGACCGTGGCGCGGAGCATTACCGACACCGCGGGGGTGCCCCTCGACACCGCGGAAACCTTCAGTTTCACCGCGCAGACGGCGAGCGGGCCCGGCACCTTTCCGAAGCGGAAAGCCGCTATCGAGGGATTCGAAGATGGGGACGCCGCCTGGGGCGATTACGACGGGGATGGGGACCTCGATCTTGCCTTAGTAGGTCGGGACACCAGTGGAGCACCGGAGGCTACAATCTATCGGAACGACACTGAATCTGGGGGCGGCTTCATCCCCCTGAATGCGGGTCTTACCGGCGTTAGGTTTGCTTCTGTCGCCTGGGGAGACTACGACGATGACGGCGACTTAGATCTTGTTGCCACGGGCGATGACGATGGTGGTAACGACACGGCGACGCTTTACGAAAACAAGGGAGATACCGATTCGGACGGAAAGGCTGACTTTGAATCTGTGGGGGCGAATCTCTCGGGTGTGAGTAGTCTCGTCGCCTCCAGCTCAATCGATTGGGGGGATTACGATGGAGACGGGGACCTCGACCTTGTCATCGCAGGGGGACAAGGGAGCAACAGTGACCCGAGCCTTACGCTCTACGAGAACGAGAATGGCTTCAATCCGGTGAGCGTGGGACTTCCAGATGTGGACGGTGCGGTTGCGTGGGGCGATTACGATGGGGATGATGACCTCGACCTGGCCCTGGCTGGAGACAGTACTGGCTTTGGGGATGCGCTCACGGCCATCTACGAAAATGACGTGGCAAATGGAAATGGCTTCGTTCGGGCCTTCCAGTCAGGGCTCACGAATATGGATGAGGCTACCCTTGCGTGGGGCAATTATGACGGGGATGGCGACCCGGATCTGCTGGTGCAGGGATCCGCGGGGACGACGCTCTACCGGAATGACGTGGAAGATGGAATGGGTTTCAATGCCGTGAGCGTAGGCCTCGTCGGTCTCACGGGCGGATCGGTTGATTGGGGGGACTACGACGGGGACAATGACCTGGACCTGGTAGCGGCCGGCGATTCGTCCTTCGAGGCGGCAACTGTTCTCTACGAGAACAAGATCGATTCGGAGGGCACCTTCGAGACCGTTAACGTGGGTTTGAAAGCGGTTAGCGGCACGGCTGCCTGGGGGGATCACGACGGCGACGGCGATCTCGACCTGTTCGCAATGGGATATGACGATACTCGGCCGGCGGCAACGCTCTACGAGCAGGCCGATCCGCTCCAGGTTTCGAGCACGACGCCCGCCCGAAATGCCGTAGGGGTGGACACTTCTGTGACTGAGGTGTCGGTGACCTTTGATCGGAGCCTTGACGCGAGCAGTGTTGACACGAGTACTGTCCGGCTCTTTGGTCGGGAGTCTGGATTTATCTCCGAGGCCAACGACGATCCGTCGGTCTCCGGCCAGACCGTGACCTATGAATTGGGGTCCACCCTCGAACCGGGAGAGCGGGTCACCCTCAGCCTGTCTCCAAAGATTGCGGACAGCGACGGCATCTTGCTCACAAAGGGCCGAACCTCTGGCTTCACCGCCGCGTCCGGATCGGGGCCGGGGACCTTCCCCATTGCCACCCAGCAGTTGACGGGCCTGAAGAACGCCTCGACTGACGCTGCCGACATTGATGGGGACGGTGACCCCGACCTCGCTGTGGTGGGGACCGATACGGACGCGACGACGATCCTATACGAAAACGACGGGACGGGAACCTTCTCGACGCTCAGTGAGGGACTGGACGATCTCGCAAATGGGTCGGCCGACTTTGGGGATGTGAATGGAGACGGAGCTCCTGATCTTCTCATCACCGGATTCACGCCGTCGACCTTCAGTGAAAAGCTCTCCAGGCTGTACACAAATGATGGCACCGGAGGATTCTCGTCGGCAGGTGTGGGGATCGATAACGCGTCTCAAAGCGCTGCCGATTTCGGCGACGTGGACGGCGACGGCGATCTCGACATTGTGCTTTCCGGGCTGACCGGGGCCGAAAGCGAGAATAATGAAGATCCGTTTCTGAAAGTATTTAAGAATCAGGTTCAGGAGACTGGGAGTCTTGGTTTTAGCGGGACCAGTTTAAGTCCCAGTATTTCAGGCGGAACGGTCGACTTGGCCGACCTGGATGGGGACCGGATCCTTGACTTAATTGTCACTGGCGTAAATGCAAGCGGGGACCCCGTCGCGGCTGTTCTCAAGAATGACGGGAGCGGGAATTTCTCGACGGTCAGTTCGGGGCTGCCAGCGGGCGCCGCCGTCAGTCGGAGTGCTGTAGACGTAGCCGACGTGGATGCCGACGGGCATCCAGACGTGGTCCTCACCGGCTTTGACGGGGCGAACCGCGTTGCGACGCTGTACAAGAACGATGGGGCCGGGACCTACAGCTTCACGGCGACGAACGAGGGCTTGGTTGGGGTGGACGTTGGAAGTGCCGAGCTGGCTGACATTACGGGCAACGACTCCACCGATGTGGTAATCACCGGGGCCGACACGAGCGGGACGCCGTCAACCCGGCTGTACGCGAACGACGGAAATGGCGGCCTCACCGAGAAGAGCGTGGCGCTCCCGGCGGTGGACTCCAGCGCCACGACCCTCGCCGACTACGACGGGGATGGCGACCTCGACCTCTACCTGGCCGGGCACGACGGGAGCGGATCACGGGCGGCCATCCATCCGCAGGTTGGTCCCTTCCAGGTCACGCGCACGACCCCGTCGCGCAACACCGTGGGGGCTGACACGTCGCTTTCGGCGATCGAAGTGACGTTCACCCGGACAATCGACGACGCTACGGTGGCGGCAGAGAGTCTTCGGGTGCGGGGCAGTCAAGCCGGGGCGGTGCCGGAGGTCGACAGCACCATTGCCGGCGGGGAAAAGACAGTAACTTACGAGGTGGACCGGCGGCTTCAGCCAGGCGAGGAGGTGTCTGTGACCGTGGCGCCGGGCATCGCCGACGTGACGGGAACAAGGCTGGATACGGCGTACACGTTTAGCTTTACGGCCCAGACGACGCCCGGCCCCGGCCCCTTTGAGGCAGTAAAAGCCGGCCTGACGCCTGTGGCGAATGGCCCGGCCAGTGCCGTCGGCGACCTTAACAACGACGGCAATCAGGACTTTGTCATCGCTGGGGGCATCAGTGGGGGAGATGGGGATACAACGAAGGTGTACCTTGGGGACGGAAACGGGGGATACACGGCAGCAAACGCCGGGCTCACGGGGGTAGACAACGGGGCCATCGAGGTGGCTGACCTGGACGGGGACGGCAATCTCGACATCGTCCTGACCGGTATTGCCAGCAGCGGGGAGATTGCAAAGGTGTATCTCGGGGACGGAATGGGTGGATTTACAGAGAAGTCTACGACCGGGCTCACTCCGATCGGGTCCTCGACCTCCGACCTTGGAGACGTGAACGGAGACGGTGATCTGGACCTCGTCGTTCATGGATTTGACTCCAATAATGATAGAAAAACCTTTATCTATCTCGGGGATGGCACTGGAGCGTTTACCCTGATAACACCCGGCGTCATCGATCTTGCATCTGGATCGGCGCACTTCGCGGACGTAAATGACGATGGGGCACTCGACCTCTTCATCAGCGGATACGACGGAAGCAACTCATTCGCGAAGATTTACATTGGAGACGGGACCGGTGGATTTACGGAAAAGGCCAGCACGGGTCTCCCTGTCTTACAGGGCGCTTCCAGCTTCGGAGACGTGAATGGAGACGGCCATCTTGACCTTCAGCTGTCGGGGAGAGACAGCAACTTTGATCCTGTAACCGAAATCTACCTTGGCAACGGGGACGGGACGTTCACCAAGGCGAATACGAGCCTCACGCAGGTGGACGGGAGTTCGGCCCAGATGGGGGACGTGAATGGAGACGGCCGTCTCGACCTCCTCGTTGCGGGCAACGATGGAAACGGCGATACGGCGGATCTCTATTACGGAAATGGGGACGCGACCTTCACCGACACCGACGTTGTCCTCAATCCAGCCGACGGCACGAGCGAACTCGTCGACGTGGACAACGACGGCGATCTCGACATTCTCCGCACCGGCTATAACTCGAATCTCAATAATCGCCGGGCGATCCTTTATAAGCAAGAACCCCCGTTTCGCGTGTCCGGGACGACCCCGAGCCGCAACGCGGTGGCGGTGGACACAGCGCTGAATGAGGTCACCGTTGAATTCAACAATTCGGTCGTGGACAGCACCGTGGGCCTCGACAGCATGCGGGTGACGGGCAGCCAGACGGGCCCGATTGCGGAGGCGGACGGCAGCCTGCAGCTCAGCGGCGACTCGCTGACGTATCAGCTTAGCCGAGACCTGCAGCCGGGCGAACAGGTGACGGTCACCACCGCTGCCGGGCTCCTCGATCCGGAGCGTATTCCGCTCGATACGGTGCACACGTACCAGTTTACTGCGACCCCGAAGAGCGTCAGTCCGGCGTTCCCGGTCGATAGCCTCGTCACGAACACGATTGACGGCCCCACGGATGTCGTGGCAGCGGATCTGGACGGAGATGGAGATCGGGACCTGGTCTCGGCCGCCTACAGCGACAGCACGCTCGCCTGGTACGAGAACACTGACGGGGCAGGCACCTTCTCCAGCTCGAACGTTATTGACGGAAGTGCGGACGGTGTTCGCAGTGTGGCGGTCGGCGACATCAATGCGAACGGTCGGTTGGATGTCGTGGCCGGTTCGGTAGAGGGCGACTCGGTGAGCTGGTACAAGAACGACGGGGCATCGCCACCGTCGTTTTCGAAAGTTTCCAGCGTCGCCGTTGGTAGCCCTGTGGACGTGGAGGTCGAGGATATCAGTGGCGACGGGGATCCGGACCTGGTGGTCGCAGCGAAACAGCAGGATGAAGTTGAATGGTACGAGAATCAGGTGCCGGAAGGAAACGGCTTTGGATTTGCCTGGAGCATCTCGTCGAACACGCCTGCCGTCGATGCTGTGGCCGTGGCGGACGTAGACGACAACGGGACGCTGGACGTGCTGTCGGCGTCGGGCGGCGACGACACGATTGCACTGTTCAAGAACACGACGGGGGACGGGGAGCTCGACTGGGAGACGACCCGGGTCAACGTCACAACGAGTGCGGAGGGGGAGAACACTGTGGGGGCGGGGGACCTTGACGGAGATGGCGATGTGGACGTGCTCTCGGCCTCGAAGGCCGACAGCACGGTGGCCTGGTACGAGAACGCCGATGGTGACGGCACCAGTTGGACGCCGACGGCTCTCACCACCAGTGCGGCTGGGGCCAGTGATGTCCGCCCGGCCAACGTGGACGGGGATGGGGATCTCGACATCCTCTATTCGGCGCGGATGGATCAACGTGTGGGGTGGTTCGAAAACACCGGAAACGGAAGCTTTTCGGATTCGAGCAGTCTCATCACGGATCGGCTTTCGCCGAACAGCGTGGCGACGGCCGATCTGGACGGGGACAACAGCCTCGACGTCGCATCCGGAGCGGACGGTGCGATTTCCTGGCACCCGAACGAGGTGATCGCCCCGCAGGTGGTAACCGAGGCGCCCAGTGACACGACCGACAGCACCTTCACGGTGGAGGCAGCGGTCAATCCGGGTGGAGACACGACAGAGGTGCGATTTCGGTACGGGGAGGATCTAACCTTCGGTTCGGACTCGACGGTGACGGCGACCCCGAGCCCGGTCGTCGGGGACGATACGACAGGCGTGAGCGCGGTGGTCGATTCCCTCGACGCGAACACGAGGTACAACTACTTCGTGGAGGCGTCGAACAGTGAAGGAACCGCCACAGGAGATACGCTCTCGGTCAAGACGAAGGTTGCGCCGCCGCGGGTGGCGGCCGACTCGGCCGAGGTTTTGAGCGACAGCAGCGCCGTGCTTTACGGGACGGTCAACCCGAGGGGAGACACGGCCCGCGTCTACCTGTCGCTGAAGGAGGAGGCGACGGGGGACTCGACGGCCGTTCCGATCGACACGCTTCGCACCTCGCTTTCGGCCGATCAGGAGGTGAGCCGGGCGGTCGATACCCTGGATTCCAGTTCCGACTACCGGTTTGAGATCGGGGCGGCCAACAGCGCGGATTCGACAAGCGCCGGGCCGGTCACGTTTACGACGAACGTCCCGCCGGTGGCCGGAAGCGACACGGCCGCGACCGACGAAGACACGGCCGTGGCGATCGACGTGCTGGCCAACGATAGCGATAGCCTGGGGACGCTCGACACCACGTCGGTGGCGGTGGTCGACAGCCCCGCGGTGGGGACGGCCAGTCCGGTTGACTCGACCGGAGAGGTCGTCTACGAGCCGCTGCCGGACTCCAATGGGACCGACAGCCTGCGGTACGCGGTGGCCGACGATGCAGGAGCCGCAGATACGGCAACGGTTTCGATAACGATCAATGCGGTGAACGACAGCCCGCGCGTGGCGGTCAACGAGGGGCTGGTTCTGCCAGAGGGAGAGACCCGAGCGGTGGCCGACAGCATGCTTCGGGCGGGGGACGTAGAGAGCGGCCCGTCGGCGTTGCGATACCAGGTTACGAGCGTGCCGACGAGCGGGGGGCTCGACAGTGCGGGTGTGGCGCTGGGGAGCGGAGACGGGTTCACGCAGCAAAGTATCAATGAGGGGGCGATTGCCTACGGCCACGACGGGAGTGAGGCGCGGGCCGACAGTTTTGCAGTCGTAGTGGCCGATCCGGAGGGGGCGAGGACCGACACGACGACCTTCTCGGTCACGATTGAGCCGGTCAACGACCCGCCGGTGGCCAAGGCCGACAGCGCGACGACGACCGAGGATGAGAGTGTCACGGTCGAGGTCTTGTC
>CAZTDC010000010.1:0-25769 GCA_964612165.1 uncultured Salinivenus sp. | reverse complement strand
TCCTCGGCCATTTCCTTAATCTCGAGTACAAAGCCGTCTGGCTCTTGGTCGACCCGGGCGTCTGTCCATTCGGGCGCGGTGTGGACGACGATCATGCTGCGGTCCCCTCGCACATGCCCCGGTTTGTCGTGCTCGAAGGAAAGCCACGAAATGGGATGCTCCCCGTCGGCGTTGACCAGACCATAAAAGTTACCGGGGCGACTCACCGCCCGGTCGAAGGCAAAGACGAAGCTAAACTGGGAGGTGTACGAGACGGCATCAACCGCTCGTTGAATGCGTGCAAAACGGGCGCCCTCCACGTCCGAGGATGCCAGTAAATTCGCCGTTTGGGGGGCCGGCGGGGTAAGCACCACGCCATCAAAGGACGAGTGCGCTTGACCGTCGTCGTCCCGCAAGATCCACCTCGATTTCCGATGCTGGAGGCGTTCAATGCGGACAGCGGTCCGGATGTCGGAGCGGCTAAAACGGGCCAGAAGCTTGCCAAGTCGACTGATGCCCTGCCGATAAGTCCATTTTGGAGATGATTCGTAAGGAGAAGTAGGACGGGAAAGGGTCCCATCCTCCGAAAACGTCCAAATCGGTTTCCCAATCTTGATCAACCCGTCCGTCGGAAGATGGGCCGTGACCAGACGCTCAACCCGATCGGTGGGGGCGGTGAAATAGCTAGCCCCGTGATCATACCGGCATCCATATCGGCCACGCGTCGCAGCACGCCCCCCGTACCCCCGACTCTTCTCAAAGACCGTAACGTCAATCGGAAGCGTGCGCAAGGCATAGGCTGTCGCCAGACCGGCAACACCCGCTCCGACAATTGCAACTCGCGCCATGAAGCGTTTGTCGTTGCTTGATTGATTGCAGAGACAGGGCCGCCGAACATCAGTTGACCTGCCTACATTCCGAGCAGACCCGGGTGCTCCTGGCCACGACTCACGATCAAGATATAAAACGCGGTAGGCAGACCGACAAAATCTCTGCGTGGAACTCCCATGCAGACGGAGTCATTTCAAAGTAAGTAACATTCCGCCTCTCCTTGGAGAGGTCACCCAGGCGCTCATTCCCGCCACTGTACTCTCCCTACTGCCCCCCGTTCATGCTCGGACGCCTGCTTCTCTTGTTCCTTCTCACCCCGGCCGTCGAGTTGGGGCTGCTGATCCAGGTCAACAGTCTCATTGGATTTGGTCCAACGATTGGTCTCATTATTGCAACGGGCGTTGCAGGGAGCTATTTGGCCCGCCGAGAAGGAGTTAATACTTGGCAGCGACTGAACCAGCGACTCAATACTGGCGATTTGCCCGGCAAAGAGCTTGTCGACGGCGTCATTATCCTCGTCGCGGGGGCACTGCTGGTCACCCCCGGCGTACTTACCGATGTCATCGGCTTCCTGGGACTGATCCCACCCTCACGAGCACTCATCCGCAAGGTGCTGATGCGCCGGTTCAAGTCGAAGGTGGAGCAAGGATCGATGCAGGTCCAATTTGGGATTTTTGGCGGTGATGCTCCTGGGCCCAACGGAACGGAACCAAACGGCCGATCTCCTTCGGTCCATCGGGAGGAAGAGCCCAACGAAAGCTGGCAGGGAACCGGGCGACGCATGCCCCGACACGCGAAAGACGATTCCTCTTCGACCAACTCCTCTTCTCGGTCAAACTCGTCGTCCTAGCGGAATCACGCAGCTCACTGGCTCGCCACCATCGACGGCAGAGTCGTTCGATCTTTTCGAGAGGAGGCAGCGGTATCGGCGGGGCTTTCCTAAACAATCGGAGAAAGGGAGCCCTCAATCTACTTCCGCCCGTTCAACCGGACGTTCACGTCCCAGGCCCGTGCGAGATACATGATCATCTCCCGCTCATTGCGGCTCAACCCCCCATCCGCATGGGCCACCGCATTGAGATCATCCAGCACCGTGAGACGCTGAACAATTGGAAGGGCCTCCTTAAGCGTTTCCACCGACTCCTGAATGAGCGATTGCTCCGGTTCCTCCGCGTACACCTGAAGGGATCGCCGTATAACATCCCGCACGTCTTCCCTGGATAACTCGGGCTGCCATTCGTGCAGCCGTTCGACCATCACGTCGATCTCTTCGCTGGCCAGGTCGTTGTTTGCGCTGTGAGCAACCACAATGTGGAGGAACGCGAGTTCGTGGATCAGTCCCCAGTCCTCCCCCTTGCGTTGGACCACGGCCGACGTGTCCTGCAACAGTTCTTCGCTGAGCTGTTTGAGCGACCAGGCATCCGCAAGAATGTGGATGAGTCCCTGTTCGCGCTCGAGAAGCACGCCATCTGCTTCGGCCACATTGACGACATCCTGGAGGGCCCGCCGACGCTCATCAAATGAGAGCTCCTCACTCAACTCGTCAATCGAGCGGCGCACCTCTGCCCGGGCGTCTCTTTCGAGAAAGGCCGTTGCGGCCTCCATGACCACCTCCTGCACGTGAGCGTCGTCCGGAATGACGATCCACTCCCGCAGAGCTTCAGTGATCGCTGTCATTTCCTCTTCCCTGAGATCGTGGTCGGTCCCATACGCCAGGGCTATGTAAATGAGCGCGAGCTTGTGAGATGTCGTCCAGCCTTCAGAAGTACTCATAGCACAGATGCACGAACGGGAGTAATGATGCTGGTGCGCTGCAATAATAGGGAAAGACAGGCCCGAAACGCAACGGGGCTTCCTCTCAGCACTTCGTTTACGGGAGGGATTCGAATCCCTTAAGGCCTGCCTCTCAGGCGTTCGGAGAAGTTGATATTAGCGTCCAGAATGAAACGCGTACTACATGTGGCAGAGCCTCGGCAGGCACTTACTCCGCAGTTCCTCAACGTAGAAGCCACTTCTCAGCGGTGCTGCGGGATTTACGCACAATTGCCAGATGGAGTATTGACTCCGCGGTAAGGCCCCATCACATTTAGAGTCCCCCGATGCGTCTATTTGAGATAGCAACCTGGAACTCGGATATGGGAGTTTCGTCGAACGTCGGAGCACAAACAGAGGCCCAACGGTTCGTGGGCGTAGGCCCGCGTTGGTTGAATGCAAGAAGGTACTGATCCAAGCGTGCGGAACCATGAGAAGAAGCGGTCCTCTAAGGCCAAGAACAGCGCCCGTACCCGGCAGTGGTTTCGGCGGCAAGAAAATTCTGGTCCTGAACCGGTTTCCCCCGTCGGGAACGCCCGCCAGGAAAAACCGAATCCCTCCGCCAACTAGACTCTATCGTCGCGGCTTTCGATCACCGGTCCGTACCGCCTATGTCTTCTGTCTCGTCCAATGCCCTGCGCGCCCAGGTGACCGATCGACTGACTCCTCACGGGAGTGAAGGGGTACGTACCGAACTGGCGGGCGTCGTTGACCTCGAAGCTTTGGACCAGGAACGATACGACGACGTCCTGGAAAGTGTAGACGCGCGCCTCTCCACGGCCCGCTATTCGCTTATTTCTATGCTCGTGGCGGGCATCTACTTTGGACTCCTGGTTGGGACTTGGTTGGTCAGCATCGCCTCATGGACGCACGTCACACGGTGGTCGGTGCCGGTGCTCCTGGTGACCATTTACGCCGTGTACTCCTCGTACCACACCATTCGCGAAATCCAAGAGTTATCGGAGGCCCGGTCTCTGCTGCGAATGCTTGCGGATCCTTCCTCCGACGGAACAGAAGAATGATCCCCACCCCTTGAAAACGTAGTGGAACGAAGGTGGTCTGGAGTTCGAGACTGCCCCCGCTGCCTTGCCTTGACTTCTCCCCCCCACCATGTTTTCTCCCTCCACGTACACCCGCCGACGGCGTGCGCTCATCGATTCAGAGGAGCCCGCCGAGGGCCTTGTCCTGTTGCTCGGAAATGAGGAAGGCGCGATGAACTATCGCGCGAACCCCTACCCGTTCCGTCAGGACAGCACGTTTCTCTACTATTTCGGGATCGACGAACCCGGCCTCGACGGCGTTATTGATCTCGACGCCGGCACGTCCCGTCTGTATGGGGATGATCCCAGCCTCGACGATGTCGTTTGGATGGGCGAGCGCCCCTCGGTCCGCGAGTACGCCCAGCGCGTAGGCGTATCGGGAGTTTCCTCCCGTTCAGACTTGAGAGACAATCTTACGGACGCCCTGGCGTCCAACCGCCCCATTCATTTTCTCCCGCCGTATCGCTCGAACCACTACCGGCGGCTCCAGCACCTTCTCGGGATCAGCCCCGACCGCGCAGAGGCGTACACCTCCAATGCTCTGGTCCGAGCCGTGGTGTGGCAGCGCTCGCGGAAAAGCGACGAGGAGGTCGACCAGCTCGAAACGGCCCTCGACACTACCGCCCGGATGCACGAGCACGCCATGCGGGTAGCGGCGCCGGGCGTCCGCGAGCGTGAGATTGCGGGCCAGCTCTCCGGCATTGCAGAGGCCCACGGGAGGGGGCTCTCATTCCGACCCACCTGTTCGATCCACGGCGAAGTGCTTCACAACCACTCGTACTCCAACCAGCTCGACGAGGGCGATCTTCTACTCGTGGACGCGGGAGCAGCCTCTCCCTTACACTACGCCGGCGACATCACCCGCGTGACCCCCGTCGGCGGCGAATTCACGTCCCGGCAGCGCGCTCTCTACGAGGCGGTGTTGGACGCCCAGACCACAGCCATCGAGGCCATCGAACCGGGGGTGCCGTTCCGCGAGATCCATCTCCGGGCCTGTCGTGTCCTGACCGAGCATCTCGTGGACATTGGCCTCATGCACGGGCCCGTGGAGGACGCGGTCGATGCCGGGGCCCATGCCCTCTTCTTCCCCCACGGCCTCGGGCACATGCTGGGCCTCGACACCCACGAGATGGAAAACCTCGGCGAAGACGTCGTCGGGTACGCCCCGGATCAGAGTCGGAGCGAGCAGTTTGGCCTCCATACCCTGCGTCTCGCTCGTCCGCTGGAGACGGGATTTGTTGTGACGGTGGAGCCGGGCTGTTATTTCACCCCGGAACTCATTCGGCGATGGCGGGAGGACAAGCGCCACGCGGACTTTATCGACTACGACACCGTGTCGGACTTCGAGGACTTTGGGGGCATCCGGATTGAGGACGACGTGCTCGTGACAAAGGAAGGCACCCAGGTGCTCGGGCCCGGCATCCCAAAAACAGCGGACGCTGTGGAGAACGTGGCAGGAACGACAAAACGGGCGTAGCTCAGTCTTTCTCAGTGAGGACAGGAAGAAGGGGACCATCGATCGTCGTTACGGGCACGTGAAAACTGTCATCACCCCGTCATTCTTTGTGGTCGGACGAACGTCGGCCGGTTCACCAAGTACGATACTGGGCGATTGCGGATCGCGTCTGATCGTGTCGCTCCGTCACCGTTTTTTCGCACCGATTCTCTCGTTTCTCCTCAATCCCATCCGGGCTCTGGTTCACGGTCTTGGTCGATTACTGGGTCAGATCGGGCTCCTGGACCCGACGCGCGCCGATCGTATCTCGACACTGGCCTGGCCGCGCATGGTCACGGGCATTGCCCGCATGTCGAAAGCGACCGCCGACGTCGCCATGGTCGGCACGGCTCTCGGCGCTTCGGCCATTGCTGGTGTCGGGTACGGCGTCCCCTACTGGACCCTGACGTTCATGATCGGCGGGGGCATCGCCGGCGGCACAATCAGCCTCGTCTCCCAGCGCCACGGAGCAGGACGCTCCGACCAAATCGACACGGCTATCGCGGTGAGTGCCGTCCTGGCGCTCATCGCTACCCTCCCGCTCGTGGCACTTTTCTGGACAATCCCCGAGCCGCTCATTCGACTGATTGGGACGGGTGACGAAGCCATTGCCTATGGCACTCGGTACCTCCGTGTGGCCAGCCTCGCCATGCCCTTCTCGGCGCTGAACCTGATCGGGAGCCGGGCCCTGATTGGAGCAAACGATTCCTGGACGCCCATGGTGCTCCGCGCCGGGAGCGCCGTACTAAACGTCGCCGTGAACGCGGTTCTGATCTTCGTTTTCGATCTCGGCGTGGTGGGCGCCGCCCTGGGTACCGTGCTCGGCAGTGTAGCCGGGACCCTTCTGTTCGGGTGGGGGCTGCTGGCCGGACGGCTCCCTATGATCGGAACCTTGCCCATTCACGTGGACGGATCCGGCCCCCTTTGGAGCCGGTCGGACGCGAAGCACCTGGTTCGCATCTCCTCCCCCCTCGCCCTCCGCAAGGTCGCTCAGAGCGGCGGGCAGTTTCCTATGCTCGCAATCATCGGGCTGTTCGGCCCAACGGTCGTGGCGGCCTACGTAGTGGCGCTCCGCGTACGCGCCCTCATGAACACACCCGGATGGGGCTTTGGGCTCGCGTCTAGCAGCTTGGTGGGCCAGGCACTCGGACGCGGGCAGGAAGAGGACGCGGACGCCTACGCCCACGACACGCTTCTCTTCACCGTCGCCGCGTACGCAATTGTCGGCTGCCTCGTCTTTGCGGGCGCTGGATGGGTGAGCCAACTCTTCGTCAGTGACACAGCCACGCTGTCGACCACCACCGCCCTCATCCGCGCCACCTGTGTGAGCGTGGTGTTCTGGGGCGTCGTGAACGGCGGGATGGGCCCCCTCCGCGCCAGCGGCGACACGCGATGGCCCTTCTACGGGCAGATTTTGGGGCTCTTCGCCTTTGCACTTCCCCTCACCTACGTCGGCGCCGTGACCGGGCTTGGCATCTGGGGGCTCTACGCCGCGCTGATCCTGGAAACCGGCGTCCCGGCCGCCGTGATTTACTACCGATTCCAAACGGGGCAGTGGAAGCAAATCAGCCGATCCTATCGGTCAGCCGCCGTCGGTGCTCAATGAGGAATCGTCTTTTTCCCAAATCCTCTACGTCCTTCGACCAGCTCCTGGCGGTACCCCGTCGGTCTTCCTGAATTCGTCTGGACTCTATCGGCCGTACGTCTGGGCCCGACCCAGAGAAACCATACACCACAGCTCCGTTCTGCCGAATTCGCAGAATCGAGCTTCAGGACGGGAACGTCGTTCCGTCACGCCCCTTCCAAAAACGACTTGACGGTGAGTGTGACCGTCAGTCTCCTGTTTCTTAAATTGAATCGACTTCGCGCTTCTATTCGCACGAGATGCGTGGAAGAAGGACCGGGCGAACCAGTGACCAGACGACGTTCTTTTCTTCGGTCCTCGCTTTCCTCCCCGAACTCTTCGAATGAGTTCGGGACACCTCACCGCGGTGCCCGCCACTTTGCTCGAATTCCGAAGATAGAGTTATTATGGACGACGTAGAGGTCTTCTACGAAGCGTACGCCGACGAAGAAATGCTCGCCCTCCGCACCGAAAACGGCATTCAGATCCAGGTGTCGGCCGACGAGCAGGAAACCTTCTACAAACTCATCTACGAGATCTTCGGCAATCCCGACACCATCGCCGGTCAAGTCTACCGGGATCTGCAGGAGCGGGAGACCAGCTCCGGCATGACCGTCGCCGAGATGATTGAAGCGGGTCGCAAGGCGGCCGAAAACAACAACTAATCCCTAACACGACGCGCCCCTTTCCCAACAACTGCCCCACCATGCCTGAAGACGAACCGAACGAGATCACGTTTGTCTACGAAGACGCGGACGAGGTCGCGACCCTTGCTGCGACCGGCGCGCACGGGGGTCCCACGCCGGACGGTGCCTCGGTCGTCGCCAATCTGTACGTCGAACGCGCCAGCATTCCCCACCACGTGAGCCACCAGATCGACGAGCGTGGACAGGTCGACCTCAGTGAGACGAGCCAACAGGTCACTCGCGGGGAGCTGACCCGTGAAGTGCAAGCCTCGCTCGTCATGACCCCAGAGCACGCCATGCAGCTGGGCCAATGGCTTCAAGAGAACGCCCGTCAGGCCATGGAACAGCGCAAGGACACCTACGGATGATCAGCTCTGGGACCTGAAACAACTTCGGAGTCGCCGTTTCTGAAAAAGGAGAGCGTGCCCGGACGACTGGGCACTGTGGAAGCTGAGCAGAATCGGAGCGTGCTTGTTGATTCAACACGTGTCGCCGTCCTATGCCTCTCATTCCCTTTGATCCTGACGACGCTGACGCTGAAGACGAAGACGCAGACGTGACCCTCACCGGCATCGAGGTGTCCGGGGGGGATCGCGAGCAGATCCTCGAGGCTCTGCGACTGAACCGCGAGATGTTGCACGACTCTCATCCGGACGCTGAGGTGGACAAACAAGCCGTGCGGGACACCATCGACGACCTATTAGACCAGCTGAATGAAGTGGAGCGTACGTGATATCCTGCTCTACCGGTCGTACTTCCGGTTCCGAACTGATGTGCCGGTTGTCGCTGACGATATCACCGTCCTCTGGGTTTCTTCTCCTCACCTGGTCGGGTCTTCCCTGACCATGGCAACCGACCGCAGGCGCTTATCCTGTACGATGGGCATGTAAGTCTCGCTGCCCAAGTTGGTAATTCCCGCTCCTTCCCTCCCCTGCCCCCATCTCCCACAGCCGGCTCTTGTAATCAAGTTCGACGTGGAACAGAGAAAGCGGAAATCTTTCCTTGCAATAACGGAAATTGACGTTCTTCAGCTCGTTGGATACATATGTTCAAAACATGTATGGCTTCACATCAACTCATAGGGCATGGACGATCTTCCCGACGTACCGGCCCGACAGGGCCGCGGCGCCCGCACCAACCCGGAAACCGAATTTGAGCCCCTCCATGTCGACTTCGATCCCGACGCGCTGGACGACGATGAACTGCGGCAGGTCGAGACGAAGTACTTCAGGGACCCTGCTCAGTCCATCCTCTCCTCCAACGAAAGCCCCGACGTGCCATTTCGGTACAGTCTAAACCCGTATCGGGGATGTGAGCATGGATGCATCTACTGTTATGCCCGCCCGACGCACGAATACCTCGGTTTCTCTGCGGGACTGGATTTTGAGACGCGCCTCCTCGTGAAGGAAAACGCCCCCGAGCTCCTCAGCGAGCGATTCC
Source organism: uncultured Salinivenus sp. (assembly GCA_964612165.1). Lineage (GTDB taxonomy): Bacteria > Bacteroidota > Rhodothermia > Rhodothermales > Salinibacteraceae > Salinibacter. Next base: position 16,862 of record CAZTDC010000010.1, on the reverse strand, counting down.
AGAGCGAGAATTGGACCCCGGAACCGGTCTGGCTCTCCGGCAACACCGATCCCTATCAGCCGGTCGAGCGCAAGCTGGAGCTCACCCGCCGCCTCCTGGAGGTTTTTGCTCATCACCGCAACCCGATAGGCCTCATCACGAAAAACGGCCTGCTGACCCGTGACCTCGACATTCTGGCGGATATGGCGAACTGGAATGGCGTGCGCGTCACCGTCTCGGTGACCACACTGGATCATGAGTTGGCCGGGGCAATGGAACCGCGAACGGCCCGTCCGCGCCTCCGCCTGCGCGTCATCGAGGAATGTGCGGAGGCCGGTGTGCCCGTCGGCGTGAACGTAGCCCCCATCATGCCCGGCCTGACCGACGAGGAAATGCCCCGCATCATTGAGGCCGCGGCGGAGCGGGGTGCCACGTCCGCGGGCTATACGGTGCTGCGCCTGCCCGGCGCCGTACGGGACCTGTTCGAAGACTGGCTCGACCGGCACGCCCCCGATCGCAAAACTCGCGTCCTGAAGCGGATGAAATCGCTCCGGGGCGAAGAGATGAATGATACCGACTTCGGCGTGCGCATGACGGGAACCGGTCTCTGGGCCGATACGATCGAAGACCTCTTCCAGCTCGCCTGCAAGAAGCACGGGCTCGACGGCGCGCCCGAGCAACTGAACACCGACGCGTTCCGGCGACGACCCGGCGGGCAGATTGGACTTTTTGAGGACGACGCTACGGGCTCATGACACACAGCCCTCGTGTCAATCGGTTTCGCTGACGTCCTCCCTTCTTTGAACAACGAGACGTGCCACAGCTCCCTTACCCCGTAGAAGCGGGCCCTCTGACAGGTCCACGTCTGCCGGCTGGCACTGCACGATCTCGTCTCCTTCAAAGGCGTGCCGGAGCTCCTCGACCGGGACCATGCGGTCTTCTGTGCTGGGGCCCAGCCGGTCGTAGGATCCGTTGAGATGATCAGGGCGAAACCACTCGCCCAGAAGAAGACCGCCGGGACGCAGTAGGTCGCGAATGCGTCGGTACAGCCCCGGTCGTTCGTCCGGAAGCAGCTGCAAAAACGTCACAACTACGACCCCCCACTGTCGGTCCGGCGTCCAGGTGCGCACGTCCGCCTCGACCGTTTCGATCGGCAAACCATGCTCCCGTGCCCAGCGCTCGGCTTCGTCGAGCGCCTCCCGCGAAAAGTCGACCGCCGTGCACGTCGCATTACACTCTTCAGCCAGCCACGCGAGGGTTCGTGCCTCCCCCGCCGCCAGCTCAATCACGTCGCTTCCGTTCGGGATGCGGTGGGACTGCGAAGCTACGAACGCGTTCGGCTCGGTGCCGAAGAGATGATCGTTCCCCGCGTAGCGTTTATCCCAGAACGGGGGCTGACTGCTGGGGCGGTCGTCGTTGGCATTCACAATGAAGGCGAATTACGATGATAGAGATCGAACGCGCCGGCTAACAATCCGTGGGGAGCACTACCTGAACCGGTCTTATCCGCAACTTGAACGAGACGGCACCGATAGGTGTCCCCTTGTTCATCGGTTGTCCGTCGGTCGGGTTGTATATCTTCTTCTCCCAACGATGAATGTCTCAGGGCCGATCTAAAGCTCGCCCAGCGTACCCGGTTGAGGATCTTTTCGCCCCTGATTTGTCTCGGTACCCCGTTATCGTCCTACGGAAAAATCCTCCACAGCATCAGGTTTCTTACGATGATATCTAGCATTCCGACGTGGTTTCAGGACCTCTCTCCCCTTTTACAGTCCCTGCTCGCGGGCTGCTTCACATGGTTCGTGACCGCCCTGGGGGCCTCCGTCGTGTTTACGACGCGAAGCGTGAACCGAAAGCTCCTTGACGCTATGATGGGCTTTGCGGCCGGGGTCATGATCGCTGCGAGCTTCTGGTCCCTGCTCGTTCCGTCCATTGATATGGCAGTGGCTCAGGGCGTTCCGGGCTGGATTCCCGCTGCGGTCGGATTTCTTCTAGGCGGCATTTTTCTCCGCCTTGCAGACGGCATCATTCCACACTTGCATCCGGGCGCCCGCCGTACGGAAGCCGAGGGCATCGAAACGTCTTGGCGCCGGGCCACCCTTCTGGTACTGGCGATCACGCTCCACAATATTCCGGAGGGGCTCGCCGTAGGCGTCACCTTTGGGGCGGCGGCATTATCCCTAGAGGTCGCAACAGGAGCAACACTGGCCGCCGCGATGGTGCTCGCGGTTGGCATTGGCCTGCAGAACTTCCCGGAAGGCATTGCCGTCTCCATGCCGCTTCGAGGCGAGGGGGTGTCCGCGGGTCGCAGTTTCTGGTACGGCCAACTCTCCGGAATCGTGGAGCCGATCTCGGCGGTGGCAGGGGCCGCAGCCGTCTTGGCGGTCCGTCCCATTCTCCCGTATGCCCTGGCCTTCGCCGCCGGGGCCATGATCTACGTGGTCGTCGAAGAACTCATCCCCGAGTCCCAGCGCCACGGCAACACCGACCTTGCCACATTGGGTGCGATGGGCGGCTTCGCGGTGATGATGGTACTCGACGTGGCACTGGGCTGATGGATTTCCGTTAGGCTACTCAATAGATTCTCTTTGATCAGATAAGCCGTCGGCGATCACGGGTCACACTTTGACTAAACCAAGGGGAGTTCGTCTCAGGAGTTGTGTACAGGTGGTCCCGTCGCCCCACCGACCATAAAGCGTCCGCTTACTCGACTCACGTATTCTATGAGGCCTCATGGAATAGCGTCAGCTGTAAAACTGCTTCGTGGACTTCAGCCAGGCCCTTAGAAAAAATCCCCACCGGGCTGAAATTCACCTCATGGATACAGTACGGAACCCTACAACAGCACCAGTTTACGCGTGAAGCAAATTCCCCAGCGTCGAACCGGAGATCCTCCGACTTACCGTCCCATCCGTTTTCATTCCAATCAATCCCCCTGACCTCTTTTGCAGAGCGGTCTAGTTGTACGCTTCTCAACCCTAAACTGCCTCACGTTGCTTCTATGTCTTCGGACGAACCGACCGACAATTCTCGTTTTGAGGAGATCGAAGAGCGCCTCAGTCGACTCGAAACCACGGTGGCAGACTTGAAGGAAACCATAGAGGCCCAGGAGCCTGATGCCAATGAGAAGCAGTCCGCTACTGGATCGACCGAGGGTTCAACCCCCACATCTTCGGAACCCGCCGACGAGACCGTTTCGACCGCTTCCAGCGAAGCCCCCTCTCGCAAATCCGAGTCGCCCACCGAATCTACTGAAGACGGGGATCCGGAAGCGCCTTCCGAGCCGGAGCGATCGAATGACGCCGATCGGCTTGGTGGCTCGATACACTCTGATGAGTTGGATGTACCTGCCGGGTCGGATGACCTCGACGAGGCTGAAACGTCTTCAGTCAACGATGCCCTCCAGCATTACGCGACCATCCTCGGCCTCCGAAGCGCAGACTGGATCAGCTACGTCGGGATCGGGCTCCTCCTGTTTGGTCTCGCCTTCCTCTTTCGGTTTTCGATCGAGCAGGGCTGGATAACACCGAAAGTGCGGGTCGGATTCGGGGCCCTTCTCGGCGTTGTCCTCCTGCTCGCCGGTATCCGACGGGCCGGTGACCGCCCCCTCCTTCAGCAAATTTTATTTGGGGGGAGTAGCGCCACTTTTTACGGGACCGTTTTTGCCGCGTACCAGCTGTACGGCTTGCTGGCGTATCCGGTGGCCTTCGGGGGCATGCTCTTTATTACAATTGCGACGATCGCACTGGGGCTTCAGCAAGACTATGCGAGCACAGCGTTTATCGGCACGGCAGGTGGGCTCGGCACCCCGTTTCTGCTGTTCACACAGGCGGATGGCGGGGTAAGCCTTGCGCTGTATGCCTGTGTCGTGGTGAGCGGGGCCTGTGTTATTTACCTGTATCGAGGTTGGCGATCATTAATGTACCTCGCCTTGGCTGGCGGGTGGGCTGTTTTGTTACTGGCTGTTCAGGGGGCAGAGAGCGACGCGCGCTGGGGGCTTCAGTTCAGCATTTTTCTTGGATGGATACTGATTGGCGGAACGCCCGTGCTGCGCTCCGCCCTCCACACCCATCAGCCGCAGGAATGGCCCTCGATCGAGTTCCCGCAATCGACGTGGCTTTCGTCACTTTCCGGCGATCATCCTCCCAGCCCCGTGCTGGTGTCTCCTGCGATGGCGTTTCTCGCCACGCGCCTGATCTGGCCCGATGCGCCGGATTCGACCTGGGCAATCCTGGCTGGCATCGGTACGCTCATCTACGGAGGCCTCTACTGGCAACTCCGCCGGAACGATCTGATCAGCTATGCGCCCGTCCACGGCGTGGTCGCCGCCGTACTCGCTGCCTATGGCCTCAGCAAGGTACTGAGGGGCCCGGCCATGCTCGTCGCCTGGGGCGTAGAAGCGGCCCTGCTGCCGAATCTGTCCCGGCGGCTCAACGACACTCTGCTTCGGATCTCGGGGCACGTCCTTGCCGCCGTCCTCTTCACGTCCCTTTTCGGACGCTTTCTGTTTACCGATCCTGCCTCCCCGCTCCTCGTTTCTCCGGAGGCGCTTGCTGAACTGCTGACGCTCGGCCTGCTGGCCAGTATTCCGTGGCGCACCGATTCCCGTCACCTCAAGCCTCCCTACCAGATCGGCCTCATCGTCGGCTGGCTCGGCTGGTGGGCGCACAAGCTCAGTGTGCTCGATCACACGTCGTCGTACATGCTGATCGTCGCCAGTCTCTCAGCCCTGTTGCTTCTTCTCAGTGGGCATCGGTGGCGCCTCCGTGTTCCACGCTTTGCCGCCCACCTGCTGTTTGGCATGTGCGCCCTCGTTATCGCCGAACGGCTCTTCGACGGGTCCACCGCCTCCGTTCCCGTCGTGCACCTGTCTGCCATCAGTGAACTGCTCGTACTGGGAGCGGGCGTGCTGGCAGCTCGCGTTTTGAGCGGCACAGCCGGTCGCCGGCTATACCAGGGGATGGTGCTATTGGGATGGCTGGGCTGGACACTCCACGAGCTCGTGGTCCTGCCGAATGGCCAGGCGTACGTGTCGGTCGTTTGGGGCGGGACCGCCGTCCTCCTCCTGATCGGTGGCGCCTGGATCCAACGCCCCGTTTTCCAAAAGAGCGGGCTCGCCGTACTGGGGCTCTTCGTGCTCAAGCTGTTCTTCGTCGACCTTGCCACCCTCCCGACCCTGGGACGCATCGGGTTGTTCTTGGGCTCGGGTGCGGGCTTTCTCCTCATCAGCTATCTGCTGCCGGGAATCGGAGAGGACGTAGGAGAAGAAGAGGGCTGAGTGCTTACCAACTGATTCTTCCCCTAAACGGAGAACGGGGGCACGACTCAGAACGTCGCGCTCACCTTTGCACGCACGGTGTGGATGATGTCTGCGTTGGACGGGGCACGCCCGTCATAGCTGACGGATGCTCGCAGGTTATTCGTGATCACATATCGCCCCTGCAAACCCCACAGCATCGACCGGCCCGGCCCTCGCCCGTCCGTGAGTTGAAACTGCGCACGTCCGACCGCCGACCCCGTCAGGTCCACCCGCGCTACCTCCACGTTGCCCGTGAGGCGCAGGCGGCCCGCCCGGCTCCATTCCACCTCCAGGGGCACTTTCAGGATGCGGGCGCGCCGGCCCTGACGCCGATCGCGCTTCCGGGCCCAGGCCCCCGAGAGCGTCATCGTCAGCGTTCGAAGCGGACGGTAGGACACGCTGGGCCGCGCCTCCACGGTGCGAATGTCGTAGCTCCGGGAATCCGCAAAAGCATCGCTTTGGGCGCGGTCTACTTCGTGCACGCCCCGTAGCTGAGCGCGCCAGCTAGACGTTAGGCGTCCCCGTCCCTCGACCCGCCACCGATTTCGAAAGGACCGCTCCGCCCCTGCCGCCCGCTCGGTATACCCGCGCGACTGACGCCAGGCTCCTTCCAGACTGAAGGCCCGCTGCTGGCGAAACAATTCCACCTCCTGCTCCAGCCGAATGGTGCCGTCGAGCGTCGTTTCCGGCTGCCGAAAGCGCGCCAGATTCAACCGATAAATCTGCGCTTCGTCCTCCTCCCGGCTCTTTTCCTGCACCTCGACCGTGGTCCGAGTTGTGACCGATGACAGGCCCCGCTGCCACCAACCATCGGGAGTGTCCCAGAGGCGCGCAGGCCGGAGCGTGAGGCGGGCCCGGGTCTGGAGATCAATCACTGGCTCCAGTGAATCCGACGGCACAAAGCGTTGTACGTAGTTGCCTTCGTTCGGCGTGGTCTCCGGCACAAACTCGTCGATCTGCTGCACGCCGTCGTCGTTTGCGTCCCGCCAGACAAACTGGCCGAGGGTCGGTCCGGTCTGAAGATACGTCTCCTGCAGCACCGGCGTCCGTTCGGTCACGGCGTCGTAGAGGAGCTTGAGGCCCACCGCGCGATCGAACGGACGCGTCTGTCCCTCCAGGCTCAGAAGCAGGGACTCGGTGTCCCGTCGCTGCCGATTGATCCGGAAAAAGTCCGTCACCTGTCGTTCTCGGTAGGCGCCCCTAAGAGTCGCGTCGTAGGGGGCCGACGGCTCATAGGCGACCTCCGACTCCACCGTCCAGCTCTGCGAGGCGTCTCGAAACCGGCCCTCCGCGCCGCCATCCTGGGTCTGATACTCGAACGTACCGGACGCCTCGACGGCCCCGGTCCGATATGTGAGTCCGGGTCGCACTTCGACAAAGGAAAACGCCTCGTTGGTGAGGCTGTCGGTCCCAAGGGCTCGCTGTCGCCGACGCTCCCGCTCGACCGCAACCTGTGGCGTGAGGGTCCCGTCGAGCAGCGGCTGCCGGATCGTCCCCTTCTGGCGCAGCCACGAGCCCGCAATCGTCTGCGGCTGGTTGGTGCTCGACACATACGACGAACGGAGAGAAAGTCGGGGCCAGTTGTCCAGCTCCAAAGAGAGCCGCTCTTGGTGCCGCCAGGCCTCGAAGTCCGATCCGATCGCAAGCCGTCCGCCGCCCCCCTCGACGGTCGCCCCGTCCCCGATCTCGACCGATACCTCCCCCTGATCTACGGTTTCCCGACCCGCGCCCCGAAGCGACTGTGGCAGGCCCGACCCGCGACGCGACAGGTTCCAGCGCCGCCCGTACTCGACCGACCGCGTCTGATTGAAGGTCTCAAAGTACCGCCCCCGTGCCTGGCGCTGGACTTGACCCGTGATTGTGCTCGTGGGTCCGCTCCCAAGGTCGATTGTTGCCTCCGGCAGCCGAACCCCCGCCACGTATGCCTGATCCCGGTCGTTCGCTGCGTCGAGGGAGGAGAAGCGATTCTGGTCGTTGACCGACTGGGCCCACTCTCCAAACACCTCAACACCCTCAACGGGCTCGACCGAGCCGGTGACATCAACGAGGCGCTGTTTGATCGGGGCCTGAAGAGGCTGGACGGGCTCGTAGGCCCCTCGACCCGGCCCCCGATACTCGTACACGACCCCGTTCAATTTTCGACCGGCTCGTTCGTACCGACCCTGCCCCCGCCCTACGCGCGTGAATCGAACCCGAAAGACCGGGATCCCGGCGTCGGGGGCCTCTTCGATCGGGACGAACGCGGTGTCGGGCTCGCCGCCCGGCGTCGTAACCGTCTCGCGGCGGTAATGGACGAAGGGCGCTTCCGGATCGTACTCGACACGCTCGGCGCCGCTCCGAACGGCCCGGCCATCCCCGGCCTGTGCCAGACGAACCGAGTCCTGCCGCGTCAGATCAAAGGCTGTTTGGAAGTCGCGACCGTCGGCCTTTCGGAGCACGCTGGCGCCCACCGACACGCGGGGCTCGCCGTCCGACCCGCGCCAGCCGCCGGCTGTTGCTTGTCCGCCGACGAGGGTGCGTGTGAACGGCGTCGTCGAGTACTGAAACTCGACCGTAATGCGACGATCCTCGGTGATGAGGCGGTTCGACGTAAACGTGATTTCTCCGCGCGAGTAATCGATCACGTAGTCGTTCGTGCGTCCGCGCTGCAGGCGCTCCCCATCGAGAAAGACGCGCTCCGAGCCCGCTATGATAATAATGAGATCCTCGCCGTTGGCGCCACGCAGTCGGTACGGGCCCTGCACTCCGTCGCGCGGCTCAATGTCCTGTGTGCGGTATCGGCCGCGGCTCACGGCTCCCATTACAGTCGCGTCCCCCGTCGCCAGGCCCGCCGCCTGCCCGAGGCCGTTGCTTTCAAGGGTGATGCCCTGCACCTTCTGGTCGAACTGACCAAAGGTGCCCGCCCCGAGGTCCACGTCCACGTCTCCGAGCCGCGTGCGGCCCTGCGGCGCCTCAATTTCCATGAATACGCGATCGAACTCGCGGAGACGCTGCGTGCTGCCGCCGGGCTGAATCGGCGTGTTCTCGTCGGTGAGCAGGGCGCGAACGCGCACGTCCTCCGCCACCTCGCCCTCCAACTGCATGCGGAGGCCCGATTCGACACTGACGTCCCGATTCGAGCCGCCCGCAATGCCGCGCGAGATGGAGCCGCTGCGCTCGATGTCGACGCCCTCAAACGGCGTAAAGCCCTGCTGCTCGTCCGATCGCTCCCCGACGACGGCCACGGCCCCCGTATCCGCCGCTGCGGTGTCTGCTTCGCGGCGCCGGTACACCGATTCAAACGGGAAGGGAAACGTGCGGTAGGTGGCAAACAGCGAGTCGTGAGCGCTGATGAGATCCTGTCGATCGACCCAGAGTCGCCCCTGTCGCGCGTCGAGTTGGTATTCGGACGTATCCAGCCGCGTGGGACCGATTCGGATGCGTTCTGTGCCCGGCAAGATGAACGCGTCGCGCAGCCGGTAAGGCTGGGGCCGAAAGGTGTCGACCGTATCTCGCCGGAGGCCCACCTCGTCGAGAACGAGGGTCGAGTCCTGTGCCGCCACGCTGCCCACGAAGGCGAGGCTCCCCACCGCGCAGACGAGGAGAAGGCGGATGGTCATCGAGCGGGCATTCACGGCGCAGGAGTGCAATCAGAAGTTGGCCCCAACGGTCCGGGGCGAACCGTCACCGCGTGGACCACGGAGCGCGGCGGTAGAGCGTCGTGGCGGTCAGCAGGAACAGGTCCTCGCCCCGGCGCGCGATGTCGACGAGGGGCGCCGAAAGGTCCACGGTGTGCTCGGTCGTTGGCTCGCCGTTCGAACGCCACACAAACACCCGATCGGCACAGACGATCCAGAGGCGCCCCTTCTGCATCGCAAGGGCCTGGATGTTTGGCAGCGGAGGCGTATTGAGACGCTTCACGAACGTGCCAAACAGGTCGAACGCGAACACGGCCTGTTGTGCACGATCGGCGACGTAGAGGCGGCGGGACCCATTAAGCGCAAGGGCCACCGGCCGCTGGGGTACGCCCGTGCCTCCTCCCGGGCCAAGCAGTCGTTCAGGGCGTCGCTGTTCGTCCCACTTCAACACCACATCGTTACGGCCGTCAACGACGAACACGTCGTCTCCACTACTGCTACCGACGGCGATCGGCCGTCCCCCTCCCTGAACCGTCGCCCCGTCCCGACCGTCATTAAAGACACGCTGCTCGCGCCCATCCAGGAACGAGGTTCCCACGGGGAAGGCCTCCAGAAAGAGGCTCTCCTCTGAGAACCGCTGCACGCGCCCATTCCCGGCGTCGGCCACCCACACCGACTGGCCATTGGTGGGGTCCACGTCGGTTGGGCTATCAAACTCTCCCGACCGCGTCCCCGCTCCCCCCAGCGTTTCCTGCTCAACCCCGTCCCGATCCAGGATGCGCACCACGTCACGCCCCGCATCGGCGACGTACAACCGGCCCATCGGGTCGACCGCCAGGGCCTGGGCGTCGCGAAACTGGGCAACGGCCGTCGGCGTGGTCTCTGACTGGGCATGCCCGGTCTGCCCGGATCCCGCTGCCAGGAACAGAACCAGCAGAAGTTGAGATCCCCGGTGCACGAGTTGCATGGAATCGATTCACTGAATGGTGGGGCAGCGTGAGCAGGCACACACTCACACAAGGCAAAGGTTCGAAACGTCTTCTCACCACGATCTCGGGCCCAGTGTACGGGAAAGCCCCTCCGGGATGGAATCAGGCATCCGCCAGATGCGCCAGTCCCTTCTCCCCGATGTCGGAGCGAACCGTTTTGCCTTTGAAGTTGACACAGTCGACGCCGTCGTAGGCCTTGTCGAGCGCCGCCGTCAAGTCCGACCCGCGGGCAGTCACGCCGAGGACGCGCCCGCCGTCCGTGACCAACACGCCATCGTCCCTCTGGTCCGTCCCGGCGTGAACGACCGACACGTCGGAGAGCGCCTCCGCGTCCTGAAGCCCGGTGATTTCGTAGCCGGTCTCGTACTCGATGGGATACCCGCCCGACGCCAGAACCACGCAGGCCGCCGCACCGGGCGCGGTACGGACTCCGCTGTCGAGGTCTCCATCCGCAAGGGAATCGAAGACCTCGACCAAATCACTCTCTACCAGGGGAAGAACCACCTGGGCCTCCGGATCTCCGAGTCGGCAATTGTACTCCACGACCTTCGGGCCGTCCGGCGTAATCATGAGCCCGCAGTACAGCACCCCACGATAGGGCGTTCCTTCATCCTGCATCCCCTGAAGGGTGGGCTCCACGATTTCTCGACAGATCCGGGTGAGGAGGGACCCGTCTACGATCGGAGCCGGCGCAAACGCCCCCATGCCGCCGGTGTTGGGGCCGGTTCCGCCTTCGCCTATCGGCTTGTGGTCCTGGGACGGCGGAAGCAACACGTAATGCGTGCCGTCTGCGAGAGCGAGCACACTTACCTCTTCCCCTTTCATCAGATCCTCGATCACGACCCGATCGCCCGCCGCGCCAAAGGCGCGCTCCTTGACGATCTCGTCCAGCGCGTCGTAGGCTTCCTCCAGCGTCGAGCAAACATACGATCCCTTCCCCGCGGCCAGCCCGTCGGCCTTGACCACGATGGGGGCGCCCACCTCATCGAGGTAGGCAGCAGCGTCCTCGTATTCGTCGGCCTCAAAGACACGGAAGCCGGCCGTTGGAATGCCGTGTCGATCCATAAACCGATCGGCAAAGGCCTTGCTGCCCTCCAGCCGGGCCGCGTCGGCCGTGGGGCCGATGATGCGGAGGCCGGCCTCCTCAAAGCGGTCGACGATGCCGTCAACGAGCGGCTGTTCGGGCCCGACGATCGTCAGGTCAATTTCTTCATCTTGGGCAAAGGCAACGAGGCCGTCGAAGTCGTCTGAAGCAATGTCTACGTTGGTGCCCACCTGGGCCGTTCCGGGATTGCCGGGCGCGGCGTAAAGGGTTGGGGACTGCGGGCTCTGAGCGAGTGCCTTAACCAGGGCATGCTCGCGTCCCCCACTTCCGATGACAAGAATTCGCATGAAGATTTTGGATGATTGTGCCGTGCTCGTCAGTTATACTGTGCTAGATGGATGCGTGGACATCCCCACGTCCGTCTTTCTCTTCACCACAAGTTATGCTTCGACCTGCACGGATGCACACACAGGGCAATCCCTCCGTCACGTTCTGGATGAGGAAAAAGTGCTCGCACGCTCTGCCTCCTACGCCTGTGTGCCCGAACTCTATCTATTCGTCCGGAAGCGTGGACGGGTATGCATCTGTCCTGAACCGATCCAACGGTACAGTCGGACGAAAACCGGAATTGCAGGGGATCAAAAGGTTGGCGATGAACTCTTCGCTGGACCGGCTTGCTGTTATCGGGATTGCCTTGTTTCTCCTGATTCTGGTTCCGGCCCTCGTGCCCTCGACCGCCGCCCAGTCCTCCTTCCCCGGCACGCCCGACGGGCCCACCGCCGACCTGCGGGTTTATCCAGGCGATTTCTGGGGACCCCGCTCAGGACCTGGCGTCGGTCTCGGCGTTGTGGCCCATAACATCACGCGCCCAAACGACCAGTGGCTTCTGACCGCGGCGCCTGCCCGCTACGAGCAGGTGGGCACCGCCAGCTTTGCCAGCGCGAATCCGCGGCGCGCGCGGCGCTACGTGCTGATCGACACCCGCGCCCTGCACACCGATCGTGACTGGCTCGGTCCTCCGTCCGGCCGAACCGTTCTCGAACGAACCGAGCTCCGGGCCCGAGCCCGGGTCGGGCAGTCGCTTCTGAACCGACGACTTCTCCTCCAACCTCACGTCACGGTCTCTCACCACTACGTCGATGCCGTGTCGCAGCCGGAGAGCCGATCTCGCGTGCGTTCTACGCCGCTTCCCGGCTCCGGCACTAAGCAGGCCGGCATTCGTCCCGGTTTGGACCTCCAGTTTGACACCCGCGACCGTCCAGTGATTACAACCCGTGGCGTTCTTCTTCAGGGCACTTGGGACCGCTACCTTCCGCTCGACGGTAGTGCGCTCCAGTTTGATCGGGTCGACCTGGATGGGTACGGATATATTCCATTTGGGGACCGCCATCGCCTCGTCACGCGCCTGTCGATGACAATCACTCGCTCTCGAGGGTCAGACCCGGTCCCGGTCTATATGCTTCCTATCCTGGGAGGCTCCCTCGTACCCGGCTGGTCACGGGGGCATTTCGTAGACTCAGATCGTCTCATGGCGAGCACCCTCTACCGATTTCCTCTGATCCACTTAAAAAACGTCGCCGGAATCGAGGGGCATCTGGGCGTGCATGTCGCCAGCGTCTACGACAACGTGGGCGAGCAGTTTTCGACGACGGTCTCTTTCAAAGACAACACCCTCAGGAATGAACCGACGCGTCCTCTTCGTCCCTCGGCTTCCGCCGGTCTCCGGTTCACGGTCCCGTTCCGCAAACGTGCTACGCTGGACCTGTCGGTGGGCGTAACCCCCGAAGGCGTAAGGGCCGTGCGCTTCTCGCTGGTCCGTTCCTTGCAGGCCGTTCGTTTCCCCCACCATTCCTCGGACAATGTTCGGTAGCAGTCGGGCTCAACCATTCAATAAACCAAACTGCTCTTTCCCCCTGTCCGAGAAGGAGTTTGCACATATACTCTCGCTCACGCCCTAATCTCCGCGTTCTGTGCCTCGCTGGTTGCGCATTGCTTTCAAGGCGATTCTTACGGGAAGCGTGTTGGTCGCGCTCCTCTTTGCGGTCGAACTGGATGCCCTCGTCACATCCCTTGAGAACGCGCGATGGACGTGGGTTGTCGCCGCTCTCCTCTTGTTGCCCATCAATCTCGTGCTCGACGGATGGGTCTGGCATCAGCTGTTGAGGACCGTGACAGGGCGGGTTTCCCTCCGATCCCTTGTGGGCGCGCTCCTGAGCGGCCTCGCGTTGGGCTTCTGGACGCCGGCCCGGGCCGGGGAGTACGCAGGCCGTGCCCTATACCTGCCCCACGACGACCGCTGGGCGATCTCTCTGACCGTCTTTGCTCAGCGCATGATCGACATGACCGTGGGCGTGCTCGCCGGATTTCTGGCGTTGATCTGGGCCTTCTGGACGGAGCTACTCCCCCTCTCCACACCCTGGCTCGCCGCCGCCGGGATTGGGGTGGGCACCGGCCTGGTGCTCACGATCTTCGTAGTTGCTCCCGCTCGCATCCATCGCCTCACAACCTGGCTGTTTCCCAACTCCCCGTCGCTCACGCAACGAACGATTCTCTTCCAGCGTCTGACGCGACGGCAGGGCCTCGCCGTCGTGTGCGGAACGATTGCCCGCTATGTGGTCTTCACCGGACAGTTCGCGCTCCTCGGCTTCGCTGTGGCTCCCTCCGCGACGTTCCCCCTCCTGGCCGGAGCTGCCGGCCTCACGTTTTACGTGAAGTACCTCATTCCGTCTTTGACCTTCCTCGATCTCGGCATCCGGGAAGGGGGCGCGGCCTTTTTCTTTCAGCAGCTGGGACTGGGAGCGGCGGCGGGACTGAACGCCGCTCTTCTCCTCTTCACCGTCAACGTGCTGGTCCCGGCCCTCGTCGGGTTGCCGTTCGTCGCACACCTCGATCTCGGTAAGAATCCGGAGGGCGTGGAGGCCCCTTCTGCTGCATCAGTCGCCCCCAACAGCCGTTAACGACCTCGTTCTGTACGACCCCGCATTCGTCTCCTCCTCTTGTTTGTGACCACGCCCGTCCTCACCGTTCTCGCTATTTTTGTGGCCACCTACATCGTGCAGATGGGGGCCGCCGCCTTCGGATTCGGCCGCGTGCGCCGCCAGCCTGAGCCCCCCTCGCCTTCGACGTGGCCGCAGGTGTCCGTCATCGTTCCGGCCCGCAACGAGGCTGACGGCATCGAGGCCTGTCTCGACAGCATCCGAAACTGCGACTACCCAGCAGACCGCTACGAGATCATCGTGGTCGATGACTTTTCGACCGACGGGACCGCTGCGCGGGTCAAGACTCGACAGCCGGCGGGGCACGCCCCTTCCCCCGAGAATCTCCCGGTCCGGCTCGTCGAAATGGAGGGCGCGGAGGGCCGATCCGGGCCGCACAAGCCCGCTGCTGTGGCTCGGGGCGTGGAGGCCGCCGAGGGCGACGTGATCCTCACGACCGACGCGGACTGCACGGTGCCAGCGGGGTGGATTCGATCGATGGTAAAACGATGCACACCCGAAACGCCTTTCGTGGCCGGCCCGGTTGCGTACGACCATGAGGATCTTTTTCTCTCTCGCCTGCAAGCGCTCGAACTGATGGGCCTCGTGGCGTACGGCGCCGGCACCCTTGGCCTCGGCCTCCCCACGTTCTGCAACAGCGCAAACGTCGCCTATCGGCGCGATGTCCTCGACGTGAGGAACGCCACGCCGAACGGTGCCGCACAAGACGAGATGCTCCTTCAACACGTGGCCTACGACACAGATCGAAGTGTCGCCTTCAATCCGGACCCCGGCGCCCGAATCACCACCGAGCCGGCTCCCTCTTTCCCTGCCTATCTCCAGCAGCAGGCTCGCTGGGCACACATGGGCCTTCGATATCCGTTCGTTCTCCCGCGACTTCTCGTCGTCGGGCTGTGGGCCACTCACGTCGCTCTCCTCCTCGCCGCCGCTGTCGCATTGGCCCTTCCGGCGTGGCGACAGCCTACGCTCATAGCGTTTCTGGGGAAGATGGGTGCCGATGCCCTGCTCACCATCCCGGCCGCTCGTCACTTCGGTCAGGGCCGCCTCACCCGCTCCGCCGTCCCCACTGAGCTCCTCCTTTTGATCGCCGTCCCGCTCGTGGGCGTTCTCGGCACGTTCGGCGACATCGAATGGAAGGGCCGGGAGTTGGAATGAGCGTCGACGTGACGTGTAGCGGTGTTCAGGTAAAGTTACGGCCGATTAAGACGACTGCCTTGAAAGACGCCTACACTCCCAGTCCTGACCGTCAAGAGCAGTCCTGGTAGATTAAGAACCGCTCATCCGGAACCAATCCGCTGAACGGAATGCGCCTCCTCGTCCCTTACCTCGCCACTCACCTGATTCGTCCGTTCCACGGGTTCTTTCCGGACTTCCTGTGGCGGGTAGACGCGCAGGCCTCCACCGCCTACCTCACGTTCGACGATGGCCCAACGACAGAATTGACCCGCCCCCTCCTCGACATTTTGTCCCAGTACGACGCGCAGGCCACCCACTTTCTGCTCGGGCACCACGCCGAACGCCATCCGGACCTCGTCCGTGCCATCGTCAATGAAGGCCATCGCGTGGGGAACCACACCTACAGCCATCCCGATCCCTGGTCGACCTCGCAGGAGGAGCTGGCGGACGAGGTAGAGCAGACGACACGCATCCTCCGGGACCTGACCGGTCGCCCCCTCCGTGCCCTGCGCCCCCCGTACGGCCACCCCACCGCCTTCCTCCGCCAGTGGTGCGCCGCGCAAAACCAGCGCATGGTCATGTGGGACGTAATGCCGGGGGACTACCTCCAGACTGCCACCGCCTCGCGGGTCTCCTCCTTCGTGATCAATCACATCCGCCCCGGCTCGGTCATCGTCCTGCACGACAATCCAATCTGCGAGGACGTGACGCCGCAGGCGCTTGAGACCATCCTGGACACGCTGACCGAAAAAGGATGGCGGTTCGACGCACTTTAGAAACGGGGACAGCTGTTCTGCATCGCAACACGTGTTCACTCGGTTCCAGAAGAATTCTCCCCCCTTCCACCGCTGGCTCCCCCTTCCCCACCTCGACCTCCCTCTCCAAGCATCGGCGTGTGGGGGATTCTCCGATGCGAAGATTCGTTCCTCTCCTACAGGTCCAGCGGGGACCAATGACAGAGTCGAGCGTACGAAAAGATGCGTCTTGACTCCGAAACCCATCCCGCTCCCGTTATGCCCGACCCCACGACCGCCTCCCCCGACCCCTTCGGCGCCCGCGATACGTTTGACACGGGCAATGGACCGGCAGAGCTTTACCGCTTGTCTGCCCTCGCAGACGAGGGATACGACCTCGACCGCCTGCCCGTCTCCATCCGCATCCTGCTCGAAGGATTGCTTCGTCGCCTGGATGGCGAATCGGTGACGGAAGAAGACGTGCGCCGTCTCGCCGCTTACGACCCGAAGGACCCGGCGGAGGAAGACATCCCGTTCCAGCCGTCCCGCGTCCTCTTGCAGGACTTTACCGGCGTGCCCGCCGTGGTGGACCTCGCCGCCCTTCGCTCCGCGATGGAGCGTCTCGGGGGCGACCCGCAGAGCATCAACCCACAAGTGCCGGTCCACCTTATTATCGACCACTCGGTACAGGTGGACCACTACGGCCTGCCGGACGCGGTGCAGCTCAACAGCGAGATCGAGTTTCGGCGCAACAAGGAGCGGTACAAGTTCCTGCGCTGGGGCCAGCAGGCGTTTGATAACTTCAGCGTGGTTCCCCCTGCCAGCGGCATCTGCCACCAGGTGAACCTAGAATACGTGGGCCGGGGCGTGTGGACCCGTGAACAGGACAACGGCCGGACGCTCGCCTATCCCGACACGCTGGTCGGCACCGACAGCCACACGACCATGATCAACGGGCTGGGCGTGCTGGGTTGGGGCGTGGGCGGCATCGACGCGGAGGCCGCCATGCTCGGCCAGCCGCTTCACA
>CAZTDC010000009.1:0-25891 GCA_964612165.1 uncultured Salinivenus sp. | reverse complement strand
TCGCGGCCCTGCTTCTCGTCCCACTCCAGCAGACCCATCACACCAAACGCTCCGATGTTCATCACCGCGTAGACGAGCAGGTAAAAGAGTGCACCGGAGTATCCGGCACCGGACCCGGCGGAAAGCCCCACGAGCACGTACCCGCCGTGCGCAACCGACGAGTACGCAAGCAGACGCTTGACGTTTGTCTGAGCCAGAGCCATGACATTGCCCACGACCATCGTGATCGCCGAGATGACCGCGAGCACCGTCGTCGCCTCGCCCCCCGGCACCGCGTAGTACAGCACGAGAATGAGCGCGGCAAAGGCAGCCGCCTTCGAGGCTGTGGACATGTACCCGGTCAGGGGCGTGGGTGCGCCCTGATAGACGTCAGGCGTCCACATGTGAAAGGGCGCGGCACTCACCTTGAAAAAGAAACCGACCAGGAAGAGCCCAAGACCGCCCCAAAACAGCAGCTGACTGCTGAGCGTCGCAAGCTCGGCCTGCGCCAGGGCCGGAAGGGTCATCGTCCCCGTGGCGCCGTACATCAGCGCAATCCCGTAGAGGAAGAAGCCGGTCGAGAAGGCCCCGAGCAGAAAGTATTTGAGCGCACTCTCCACCGCCCCTTCGTCCTCCCGTACTAGCCCCGTGAGGACGTAGAGACACACCGACATCGTTTCGAGACCGAGAAAAATGCTGATCATGTCGTTGGCCGTGCCCAGGAGGAGCATGCCGACCGTAGCGTACATGACCAGCGCGTATACCTCTCCGTAATCCCGCTTCAGGCGGTTCAGATACGGCCGCGACAGTACCAGCGTGGCCAGCCCGGTGAGGAGAATGATGAGGTTGATGAAGGCAGCAAAGCCCCCGGTTCGGATGGTGTCAAAGAAGGCCGTCCCCTCCGGGGCCCCAAGGTGGAAAACCTCCCACACCCCCGATACGGCCAGAGCCCCAACCCCCATCCACGGAATTGCCGGATGGTTATTGCGAAACGAGTCCAGCGCCACCATCAGAATGCCGACGAGGCCCACCAGCCCCATCGAGAAGACAGCGGGCAGATCGGCAACAATGGTGGAGTATGCGTTCGCGAGATCCATAGTGAACTGATTCCTTTGTGTCTCCTGAGAGTAACCGGAGGGGCCAATTTCTGAGGGTGAGCGTTGAGCGCTGAAGAAGCGAACTCTCGTGTTCGCTAAAACCAGATAGTGAACCGAGACGCTGCCCCTAACACTCAACCCAAAGCACGAAACCAAAACGGGTTATACCCAGGCGAAGTCCTCAATCTGTGAGGCCAACTCCACGTCCATCTCCGTCACCTTCCCCCCGGCATCATGCGTCGTGAGCGCCACCGAAACCGTGTTGTAGACGTTCTCCAGTTCGGGGTGATGCATCATCTCCTCCGCGTAGAAGGAGAGGCGCACGATAAAGCTAATGGCTGCCCGGAAGTCCGAAAACTCGAACGTCTTCTTGAGCTTGTCGTCCTCGTGGGTCCATCCCTCCAAATCGTCGAGGGCATCTTGAATGTCATCGTCGGAAAGCGGGTCGCGGGAGGGCATGGTTTGAACGAATGCTGTACGAAAGAACGTCGGCGAAAATGAAGGGTGGTGTCGACTTTATTCTCTGTGCCGTCGGCCCCTTATAGGCGAAGCAACGCGTGAGACGACTTCACCCTCGTATCATGGATCACGATTCATGCATCACGTCACGGCTCAAGCGCAAGATCCTCTGCCTCGATGGTCACTTCTTCCGCTTCGGGCGGCGCCACAGGCACCTTCGCGGTCGTTGGTTCAGTCTCGTCCTGTTCCTGAATCGCCGCGCGCTTCTCTTCAATCTTATCCAGCAAAAACTCCGTCGTCGGTTCCGTCTGTCGAAGGAACGGATTCGGGAAGAAGCCAAGAACGAACATGAGCACGACCAGCGGGGCCATGAGCAGCAGCTCCCGCCCATTCACGTCGGCCATCTCGGCGTTCGCCTCATTATCAAGCTCCCCGAAGAAGGTGCGGTACACCATGTGGAGCAGATACATCGCGGCAAGGATCACCCCACAGGTCGCCGCGATGACGAGCCCGGGCGAGTCAAGCACGGTGCTCTTAAACGAGCCCAGCAGAATCATAAACTCGCCGACGAAGCCGTTGAGCCCCGGCAGGCCGGCAGACGCCAACACGCTGAACACCATAAGTGTCGTAAGCACCGGCACGGAACTCGCGATCCCCCCGTAGTCGTCCATCAGGCGGGTGTGGCGGCGCTCGTAAAGCATGCCCACGAGCAGGAACAGTGCGCCCGTCGAGAGGCCGTGGTTCACCATTTGAATGACCGCCCCCTGCAGTGCCTCCGCCGTGAAGGCAAACAACCCGAGCACCACGAAACCGAGGTGGCTCACCGACGAGTACGCCACGAGGCTCTTGGCGTCCTTCTGCACGCGTGCCACCAGCGCCCCGTAAATGATGCCGATCACGGCGAGCACGGCAAACACGAGCGCGGTATTCTGGGCGGCGTTCGGGAACAGCGGCAGGCAGAAGCGCAGGAGGCCGTAGGTCCCCATCTTCAGCAACACGCCGGCCAGGATGACGGAGCCGCCCGTCGGCGCCTGGACGTGAGCATCCGGCAGCCACGTGTGCAGCGGAAAGAGCGGCACCTTGATCGCGAACGAGAACGCAAACAGCGCAAAGAGCCAGGTCTGCTGTCCCAACGAGACGTTATACTCCAACAGCATGTACCAGTCGGTCGTAAACACGCCGTTGTTCACGGCCGCTCCCGCCTCGTACCCCAAGAACAGTATGGCCACCAGCATCAGCAGCGATCCCACGAGCGTGTAGATCACGAACTTCACCGCCGCGTAGATGCGATCTTTCCCACCCCAAATTCCGATGATGAAGTACATCGGAATGAGCGTGAGCTCGAAGAAGATGTAGAAGAGAAACAGGTCGAACGACGTGAAGACGCCGGTGATGCCAGTCTGCAGGAGAAGCAGGAGGGCGTAATACCCTTTCCGCTTCTCCGTGATGTAGGTCCAGGAGGAGAGAACGACGATCGGTCCCAGCAGCGTCGTGAGCATCACGAGTAGGAGACTCAACCCGTCGATGCCCACGAAATACTTTACGTCGAGGGAGTCGGGGAACCAGGCGCTGGACACGTCCGCAAGCTGCGGGGCGATGCTGGTACTCACCGACGGATCGTAGCCCACGAAGAGCCCAATCGACAGCAGAAACGTCACCGTGGTGGTAACCAACGCCGTCCACCGAATGCTCGACACGCTCCGCATGAACAGCGTTAGGAGCGCGCCCACGGTGGGCAGAAAAATGACCAGGGACGTGAGATAAGGAATGTCCATGTGTACCAGAAACTTGACAAGAGGGGTCGTCCGCAATCAATCGCGAGGCAACACGTCAAATTGATACCGCCCTTCTCCAACGAGGGCTATTGCGTGATGCGTATTTCGTATTGCGTAAGCCGCTACGATCGCTACAGATCGGAAAACGAGAACGGAGCAAAACGATTACCAGAAGCAATCACGGGGAGAAAGCAGCTAGATCCCGAACAGCATAATCCCAATCACGAGAACCACGCCCAGCACGAGGCCCAGGGCATAGTTCTGCACGATGCCGGTCTGTGTCAGCCGCAGGGCACTACTTGCCCGTTGAGCCACCCGGGCCACACCATTCACGGCGCCGTCCACGACGTGGGTATCGAAGGCAGCGAAGGCGCGCCGGCCAATTCCGTCGATGACCGTTTCCACGACGACGGTGTCGTAAAAGTCGTCCCAGTAGTATTTGTCCGTCCATGTCTGGTAGAGTCCCCCAAATCCCCGCTCCAGCTTGGCGTCAAAGTCGAGGCCGTGGGTCTTGTAGACCGACCAGGCGTAGTAAACTGTCCCGACAGCAATGATAGAGCTGAGACCAATGAGGCCCCACTCCAGCCCCAGCGACATGTGACCCTTCACTGACGCCTCCGCCACCGGCCCCCCGTACTTGGCGCCCAGGTAGTGATGAATCCAGTTCCACTCCCCCCCCTTGATGACGGCGGGCAACCCAATGAAGCCACCAATGAGCGACAGGATGCCCAGCGTCCAGAGCGGCGCGGTCATCGTCGTCGGTGACTCGTGAGGCTTGTGACGGTCCGGGTCGGTCCAGCGGGGGGCCCCTTCGAAGGTGAGCATGTAGGAGCGCATCATGTAGAAGGCGGTCAGCAGAGCCGTCACCACCCCGATGCCCCACACCACCCAGGCATACCCGTGATGGCCGACGTATCCAAATTCGAAAGCCTTGAACAGAATCTCGTCTTTTGAGAAGAAGCCGGCCGTGAGCGGGATACCGGAAATGGCCAGTGTCGCAAGCAGATAGGTGGTGCTCGTCGCCGGCATGTACTCCTTCAATCCCCCCATCGTCCGCATGTCCTGCGGATCAAAGTCGCTGACGTCGTGCCCTTCCTCCTCCAGGCTGTGCTCGACCTCTTCCATGCCGTGAATCACACTGCCCGAACCAAGGAAGAGACAGGCCTTGAAGAAGGCGTGCGTGACGACGTGAAAGATGGACACGAAAAAGGCCCCCACCCCTGCCGCCATGAACATGTACCCCAGCTGCGAGACCGTCGAGTAGGCCAGCACGCGCTTGATGTCGTTCTGCGCAATCGCGATGGTCGCGGCCATGATGGCCGTCACAGCCCCAACGATCGCAATGATCGTCATGATGAGCGGCGCGCTCAGCACCACGACCGAAAGACGGGCCAGCAGGTAGAGGCCGCTGGTCACCATCGTCGCGGCGTGAATGAGAGCCGATACGGGCGTGGGACCCGCCATAGCGTCCGGCAGCCACACAAAGAGCGGAATCTGGGCACTCTTGCCCGTGGCACCGATAAAGAGCAGGATAACGATCCGATTGACCGTCGCTGTCGGAAGCTCAGGCCCCTGCGAAAGGATCACGTCGAAGCTCAGGGAGCCGAGCTCTTGAAACAGCATAAACATCGCCACCAGAAAGGCAACGTCCCCAATCCGATTGACGATAAACGCCTTGTTGGCCGCCGCGCTATTACTGAGGTCGGTGTACCAGAAGCCGATGAGCAGATACGAGCAGAGCCCTACTCCCTCCCAGCCCAGAAACAAGACCGGCATGTTGTTCGCCAGCACCAGGTTCAGCATGGCGAAGATGAAGAGGTTGAGGTAGGCGTAGAACCGCCAGTACCCCTCATCCCCGTGCATGTAGCCGACCGAGTAAAGGTGAATGACGCCGCCCACCCCGGTCACGACCATCGTCATGATCAGCGAGAGCTGGTCCACCCGATAGGCAAAACTCAGGTCCAGCGCCCCGGCTGCCATCCACGTGTAGAAGTCCGCAATGATGGGGTCCCCACCGAACGTGAGAAAGAGGTAGAGCGTCAAGACGAACGGCACAGCCACGACCGCCGTCCCAATGGTGCCGATCAGCGTCTCGCGGGACCGAAGCTGCGGCAGAAAAAGCGGCGCGACGCCGTTGAGAACAGCCCCGGCCAGCGGCAGCAGCAGAATGAGACGAATCAAAAAATCCGGATCCATCGGCAACGCAAAGGTCAAATGAGGAAAGTGGTGTGCACGGGGCGCCAGCGATCTGCACGCTCAAAAGACCGCAGTCCCCTACGAAGAAAATATACAGTCTGGTAAGTCTGGGGAGAAAGCGGATCGGAGTGCTTCGCACTTCTCCGACCAACTTCTCAATCTCCCATAAACGCTGCGTCAACTGGCAATAAAGATCCTAAGGGGAGGACGGCGCTCCCACGGTCCCAACAGCCCTCAGTGCTTGAACAGGGTAATTTCGGTGATGTCAACGGTCACCTCACTTCGGAAGATGGCAATCACGATGGCGAGCCCGACCGCCGCTTCCGCCGCCGCCACGGCAATCGAAAAGAAGACCAGCATCTGTCCGCTCGGATCCCCCATCGACTGACTGAACGTCACCAGCGTCAGGTTCACGGCGTTGAGCATCAGCTCTACCGACATCAGCACCACAATGGCATTGCGCCGGAAAAGCACCCCAAGCGTGCCGATCGTAAACAACACGGCGCTGAGCGCCAGATACCAGTTGACAGCAACTTCCATCGTATGTCTCGTTGATAGTTGTTTGGTACTTGTTGCACGCTTCCCCGAACGGTTGTCGCCCCCGAACTCCTACGAAAACGACCAGCAGGCGACGAAATCCTATTCGAAGCGACGTTGGGCCAGCATCACAGCGCCTACCGTCGCGGCCAGCAGCAGAATGCCAGCCACCTCCACGTGCAGGGCGTACTTCGTAAAGAGCATTTCTCCCAGCGTTGCGGCGGACCCGACCTCTGCCGCCGCCGTCGCATTCACCGGCTCCACCCCAAGGTCAAACTCCAGGGCCACAACGTACAGCAGCTGACTCAAAACCACCATGGCCACCACAAATCCCCCTGCGGCCGCCCAGTTGATTTGCTCCATCTCCGGCAGGGCCGACAGGTTCAACAGCATGATAACGAAGAGAAACAACACCATAATCGCCCCGGCATAGACCAGTATCTGGATGACGCCGATGAACGACGCGTGCAGCGTAAGGTAGAGCCCGGCGATGCAAAAGAGGTTCAGCACCAGCCAGAGGGCACTCGACACGGGACTACGGGCGATGAGCATACCGAGACCGGCGGCCACCGCCACGGTCGCCAGCAGAAAAAACCAGAAAGGAGACGCCATAAGCCCGAGCGTGCTGGATGAAAGCCTGTCGGTTGCGAAGGGATCGCCGCCCGGTTCCGGGAAAAGGGGCCGCAGAACCAGGGGCGAGTCAACGCGCAAAGTAACGCGCCTCCGTCGTAGGGGCAAGAATCGGCCCGGTTAATCCCGGATGAAGTCCTGCGCACCCCGTCAAATCAGCCGCTGAGGGACGGAGATGTGACAGGGTTGACACTTTTCTAAAGAGAGAACATCCGATGGGTCAAGAAGGACGTGTCTACGATCATCGTTGTCTCCGGACTCACGTATCACGCACCGGATCCACCACCTAAACGACACATGGATACCCTCTATCTACGCTGTCCAGAAGAGACCCTCTTCGTTCAAGAAACCGACGACGGCGTGGCGTGGGAGACCGGAGGCTCTGCTTCATCGGACACCTCGGCCTCGATGGTGGTGGGGGTTACTTCGAGACGCCGATCGAACTCGGTCTCAAACATTGTCCCCTGCTCCCGCCCCGACCACACCTCCAGCTGCGGGTCGCCCTTCGTACCAACAGAGAGCGTGAGGGCCTCGTCCGTCAACCGCGCCCGAAGCGCCACCACGTTCTGGAAATGGCTCCGATCCAGCCCCTCCGCAATCCGCACGAGCGAGGCGAGCTGGCGCACCCGCTTCTGCTCCTCCGCCGACAGGTTTTGGTAGTGCTCATGGGAGGGATCAGGCGTACCGCCCCGATGGTAGCGCGCCACGAGCGACATGAGCATCAGCTCCTCCCGCCGGAATCCCTGCAAATCGGCATTTCGAATCAGGTACCGGGAGTGTTTCTCGTGGGTGTCGTGGCTGAGGAGGTAGCCCACGTCATGCAAGAGCGAGGCATATTCCAGCAGCTCCGCGTCTCGGGCGGGACCGGCGTAGAGGGGTCGGCATACGTCAAAGAGAAAAGTCGCCGTGGCGGCCACGTGCTGGGCGTGGCGCTCCTCCCACTGAAACCGGTACGCCATTTCGTGCACGCTTCGCCGTCTCGGATCCCGAAACGGGGCCATCTGGCGGATGCGTGTGTAGTTGTTGTCCATGAAGTGCACCACCATCCCCTCCCGAAGCGCATTGGGCGAGACCTTCAGATGTCCCACTTCGGGTAGCTGCTCACAGACAGTATCGAGCAGAACCGCTCCCGCTCCAATCTGGTCCACCCGCTTCGGATCGATGGCCGGGTGGGCCAGACGCTCGTCAGCGGTAGACTCGATGACCCAATCCAGTGCCGTCTGGATCTCTCTTATCGAAAAGGTGCGCTGGAAAACACTATTTGCACCGTTAGTCCCTTGATCCAAGGCGAGCCGGGCGAGGCTCTTCATGGTCCCCGAGGATCCGACGATGTTCGTTACGTCGTGCGCCCGGCAGGCGTCAACGACCGGCGCGATCGTTTCGGCGATGTGGCCGCGCAGGGCGTGCAGGTCGTCGTTCGACAGCGGATCGCCCGTGACGAACCGTTCCGACATGCGAGCGGCCCCAAGCTTGAGACTCCGCGCAAACACCGTTTCCCCCCGTACCACCACGATGAACTCCACCGACCCTCCGCCAATGTCAATGAGGAGGGTGGGGGTGGCCATCTCCACGGCCCGCCGCACCCCTTGAAAGATGAGCTCAGCCTCCTGCTCCCCACTGATGGGCCGGATGCGAAGCCCAATTTCCTCTCGCACCCGACGGATGAATGCGCCCCCGTTGGCCGCCTCCCGGATCGCGCTTGTGGCAAAGGCCAAGAACTCGTGTACGTCCCATCCCTTCGCCAGCAGGTGAATGCGTTTCAGCGCCTGCATGCCCCGCTCCATCGCCTCCTCGGGCAAGGTGTTGGCCTCCAGGCCGTACTCACCGAGACGAACCATGATCTTCAGGCGATCGACTACCTGGTAGCTGCCGTTGGGGTGCGCGTCCACGATGATCGCGTGGAAAGAGTTGGTGCCCAGATCAATGACGCACACCCGGATGGGCGAGGCCGCCTCGTGGGCACCGTAAGTGGTTTCTGGCACGAGTATACAGGCGGCGCGCTCGTCGTGAGTGGGCATGGAACAGACTGCTAGGGTAAGAGCGAGAAGAAACGAGCGAGTGAACTGCTACCTGTATCGGAAAGGGAAAGACTTACCCAGGTCCATGGTAGAGAGACAAGTCCTGTCTTCTACCTTAGCCATTACACATCGCTCCGTGGTGAAATCGTTTTCAGATATCACTAATCAAATGACACCGCGCGCTTTGAGTTCGAGGTACTTGTTGATCGTCTGCACCGAGAGCTGATCCGGAGGAGTAAGAATACTGTAAATGCCCCGCCTGTGCAGCTCGTGGACAATCTCTTGCTTTTCGTAGGCAAACTTTTCGGCCATGCCCCGCACGTATACGCCTTCGGTGGTCTCTGCGGGCGCCTCCATTAAGCGGGTGAGCTCCGTGTTCTCAAAAAAGATGACGACAAGTGGGTGGCGGCGCGCCAGCACCTGCAGCGACGCCAGGTGGCGCTCCATCGAGGACAGAGCAGGAAAGTTGGTAAACAGGAGCAGTAGGCTGCGCCGCTTCACCTGCGACCGGACAAACGTGACCAGGCGACGATAGTCCGCTTCGAGAAAATCGGTATCAAGGTGATATAACCGCTCCTGAATGCGGTGAAGCTGGTCGTTTCGCCGGTCGGCCGGCACCACCGGCCCTACCTCGTCGGAAAAGGTGACGAGGCCGGCCCGATCTTGCTTTCGAAGAGCAATGTTGGCCAGCACGAGGCTCGCGTTAATGCTGTGGTCGAGAAGCGTCATCCCCTCGAACGGCATCTCCATCACACGCCCCATGTTGAGGAGGCAATAGACCGGCTGGGCGCGCTCGTCCTGATAGACGTTTACCATCAGGTCACCCCGACGGGCACTTGCCTTCCAGTTGACGGCCCGGCGATCGTCGCCCGGCACGTATTCGCGGATCCGATCGAACTCCATCGTGTGCCCGACCCGGCGGACCTTCTTCACCCCTACGTCCTCCAGCCGATTCGAGGCCGCCATGATCTCGTACTTCTGCATCTGCTTGAAGGAAGGGTACACTGGGACCTCCTCCCCCTCCCCTGCACGGACCCGTCGCTCCACCAAGCCGAGAGGTGTGGCCACGTAGGCGTTGATCGCCCCAAAGTGGTAGGCCCCTCGCTCGGTGGGCCGCACCGTGTAACGGATCGTGCGCTCCCGGCGGGGCGGCACGGTGACGGTAAACGACTGGTCGCGCACCTGGAGCTGGACGGGGAGCTCGTCGATGACGGTGGTACGGAGGGGCAAATCGGCGCGGTTGTGGAGGTGGATCTCAACCGCATTGTCGTCACCGTTTGAAAAGCGCTCGGGGACCTCCCGTTCGGCGGTCACGGTTCCCCAGGTGGCCAGTAACACCAGATCTGCCAGGAGCAGGCCGGCAATGCCAAGAGCCAGCGCATGCGCTCCGGGATGCAGCACCGGCCAAACGAAGGCCCCGACGTAGGCCAGCGCCAGCGCGACGAGGGCGCCGAAGAAGCGGTTCGTGAGAAACAGGCTCTTGAGGAATCCCACGAGGACAGGCCAATTCGTTCCGTATCAGGAGGGACTCTCCCCCAGACTCACGACGATTCCTCGTCCGAGTTGTCGACGTAATAGGTGGCTTCGGCGCGGTCGCAGGGCCCCCCCACCGGCGGGTTCGGCTTGCGAACGGTGACCTCCACGCCCTCGATGTTGGGATAGGTCTCCAGCACCTGCTGCGCGATGCGATAGGCCAGCTTCTCGATCAGGTAAAAGTTGTTCTCCGTCACGAGCGTCCGGACGAAGTCGTACACCTTCTCGTAGTTGACCGTCCGCGTAAGGTCGTCGTGGAGGGCCGCCTCCTCGAAATCCAGCTCCACGCCCACGTCGACCTCGTAGCGCCCCCCCACCTTGTGTTCCTCCTGCATCACGCCGTGATGCCCGTAG
Organism: uncultured Salinivenus sp.; assembly: GCA_964612165.1. GTDB lineage: Bacteria > Bacteroidota > Rhodothermia > Rhodothermales > Salinibacteraceae > Salinibacter. Next base: position 15,313 of record CAZTDC010000009.1, on the reverse strand, counting down.
AACACCGCATTCACGAGGCGCACCCGCCCGCTCGTGGACCGATTCTCAAGTGTGGACGCGTCGGTGCGCGCCTCCGAGTCGGAATCGTCCATACCAGCAAAAGACCAATCGAAAAGGAAATCGTGCGCGCCTCCTTCGGTCGCGCCCCTCCTCTTCTGGCGAACAAACCCCACCCGGTCGGGGGTGCAGAAGCAAGCCGTCCTCGACCGATTAGGAGGCGTGCCCAAACCTCTATGCAGGCTGCTTCTCCAGCGGGACGAGGTTCGGGATGGCGGCGAGGTCACGGAAGGACTGCGCGCGCTGACCAATGTCAACGGGATTGAGCCCCAGAAGCCGCTCCGGGCCAAAGCGCTCCACCACGAAGGAGGCCATGACGCTGCCATATACGACGGCGCGGCGGAGGGCCGTCTGATCGAAGGACCCGGCTCGTACAAGGTGGCCCGCGAGCCCTCCGGCAAAGGCATCGCCCGCGCCGGTCGGGTCCTGGATGTCTTCGAGCGGATAGGCCGGCGCGCTAAAGACCGAGTCATCTGTAAAGAGGAGCGCGCCGTGCTCCCCCTTCTTAATGATGAGGGTCTCCGGCCCCATGTCGCGGATCATGTCGGCGGCCGTCACGAGATTGGGCTCATCGGCGAGCTCACGCGCCTCTGAGTCGTTGATGACCAGACAGTCCACGTGGCGGAGGGTCGTTCGGAGGCTGTCGGGCGTGTTCTCGATCCAGAAATTCATCGTGTCGGCAATCACGTAATCCGGATCGTCGACTTGATCGAGGACGCTCCGCTGAACACCGGGCTCCAGGTTGCCGAGGCAGACGATGTCACTGTCGGCATAGGAAGCCGGAATATTGGGTTCAAACTCCTCCAGCACATTGAGCTGTGTTTCGAGCGTGTCCCGCTCGTTCATGTCGTAGTGGTAGCGGCCGTGCCAGAAGAACGTCTTCCCCTCCTCGTCCACGTCCAGGCCTTCCAAGTCCACCCCGCCGTCAAGGAGCGTCTGGCGGTATTCCGCTGGAAAATCATTGCCCACGACGCCCACGAGGCGCACGTCATCGCAGAAGTGACGGGCGGCGAGAGTGATGTACGAGGCACTTCCGCCAAGCACCCGCTCAGCCGACGCGAAGGGGGTCTCGATCGAATCAAACGCGACAGTTCCTACGGCAAGTATGCTCACGGATAGAATGAATCTCCTAATGAATCCGAACGAACAAAGCGAAGGTAAGGGAAAGCCCCCCTCATTGGCATCCGAGGAATACGAATTCTATACCAAAGCACGGAGGTGCCAGACGATTTTTATTTCCGGTCACCCCCCCCACGTCCGACCCCACACGAAAACGCTCTCCCCCCAAGCACTCAACGCCGAACCAAAAAACTACAACCAGTGGCGCACCTTCGAGGCGAGATAGCCGCCCGCCGCAATACCCGCTACGGTTAGGAGACCACGCGTAAAGGATCGCTCCTCGTTCTTAGACATTTCTGTGGCGGAATCGGTATACTCGTCGAGCGCTTCACTGGCCTGCTCACCGAGGGTTTCCCCCAACTCGCGGGCCTCCTCAACCGCCTCCTTCTGACGCTCCTGAACACGTTGTTTCGCCTCGTCGGTGGCTTCGCGAAGACGGTCGGAGGCCTCCTCCCCGAACCTACGAGCTTGGGCCGACGCCCGCCCAGCAGCCTCCGTCGCCTCGCGTCTGGCACTCTCGCCGGCATGCTGGGCCTCTTCGGCCAGGCGGCGCCCTGTCTCTTCGGCCCGCTTTCGAAGCTGCTCCCCCGACTGGGCGGCGCGCTCTCCCAGCTGCTGTCGCAGGCGCGTAGCCACCTTCCGGGCATCCCCGGTCAACTCGCGCAATCGCTGACGGGCGTGTGCCGAAAGCGATCGGGGCGGACGCGGATGGAAGGCCATCGACGTGCCGTACCCGGCCGCAGCTCCGACGCCCATCGATAGGGTGATGGCGAGCAGCGGATGCCGCTGAATCCAGTTCTGCGCGCGCTCCTTGGCTTGTTCCGCCTTCAGACGGGTGACCTCTGCGCGCAACTCCCCGAGGAGCTCGTGCATATTCCGCTGGGCCTGCGTGGGCTCCTCGTCCGAGTCGGACGATCTGGACTGGTTCTGGGAAGGATTTGCCTGGTCGGAGGGGCGTTCTTGGTCGTCGCTCATAGGTGAGTCGTGCGGTTGAATGGAGCTAGGGAATGTTAACGTACCGATCCGAGAGCCGTGCAGACGGACCGATTCTGCACCCTAGACGAGGGCCGCAGGGGCGCTCGTCTACGACAGGGGAGCCTCTCCGATCCCGATCGGCATCCAGGAAACGGTCCGGAACGCCGGTTAGTCGCGAAGGAGTGATCCCACAAAGACGCCCGCGGCAAAGGCCCCGAGCATCGTGGCTGTCTGGTGCTCTTTCACCCACATGCGGGCCATGTCAAGAGCAAATGCGGACCGATCGCCCATCGACGGCCCGTCCGGGGACGAGTCCGGGTCCCAGGAACGGTCCTGGCCCCGATCCTGTGAGGGAGAAAAAGACGGGCGATTGTCCGGATTGGAGCGATCCTCGGTCATACGATTCGGCGTGGGCAATTCGTTGAAAGAAGTCAGAAGAAACGAGAACGCTCCTGTCGATTAGGACGCATTCGGCTGCCCCTAAAAGGCACCTCTTCTCGATGCCTTGACGCAACGAAAACCGTCACGGGGCACCTTCGGACGCCCTCCTCGTTAGCCAGATGAGGGTTATGTTTCCTCAAATGCGTTTTGGATCAGCGAGTATGATTCCCACACCTGTGAAAATAGTTCCCCAACGCGGCCCGCTGGCCGGGCTTCTTCTTCTCAGCCTGCTTGCTCTGCTTCCGGGGCGGGCGATCGGCCAGCGCCCCGCTCCTTCGGCCGAGCGGGCCTACAGCTCGGCGGTTCAGCTGTACAACCAGCGCCTGTACGACGACGCGCTCACCGCCTTCGAGGCGTATCGGAGCCAATACCCCGAGCAGACTCAAACCGGGCAGGCCCTCTATCTGAGTGCCAAAGCGGCCCTGGCAGCAGAGCGGGATGCAGACGCTGTTCGCCTGTTTGAAACCCTTCAGCGTGACTATCCCTCGCATCCGCGTGCACCAGAGGCGCAGTTGAGCCTCGCCCAGTATTTTCTGAAGCAGGGGAAAACCGAGTCCGCCCGGTCGCAGCTCACCTCAATCGTAGACAATCCTTCCTCCTCGGCCCAGGCGGCCCGGGCTCTCTACCTCCTCGGGAAAAGCGAGCGCGACGAAGGCAATCTGGAAGAGGCCCTCGAGTACTTCGAGCGTGTGAAGAGCGAGTACACGCAGGCGGACGTCGCCCCGGCCGCTTACTATGCCGTCGGTGCTACGCAGGTGCGGCTTGAACGCTATGACCAGGCCGCTGCTTCCTTCGAAGAACTTGGCAAGCAGTTTCCCGACTCCCCGTTCGCCCAAAATTTAGGCACGGCCCTCGCCGAGGTCTATTATCGGCTCGGCGAATACCAGAAGTCCACTACAGAGCTTCAGAATCGGCTCTCGGAATTAGAAAACAATCAGCGGGCCCGGGCCCTCTTCCTGCTTGCCGAATCCTACAATCAGCTGCGCAACGGCGAAGAGGCGGTGGTGCATTACCGGAAAGTCATTGACGAGTATTCGGAAAGTCCATACGTCGGACCCGCCAAGTACGGGCTTGCGTGGCATTACTTTCGAGCAAAAGAGCACCAGCAAGCCGCTCAGAGTTTTTCTCGCGTTCGTCAGCAGGAATCGGACCGCCTGGCCGAACGCGCTGCCTACTACGAGGCCATCAGTCGCGCTCAGCTCGGGGAGACCGAGCAGGCCGTCGAACTCTACCAGACCGTGGCCGACGAGCAGCCCGACAGCCGTCTTGCGGCGGAGGCCCTCTTTGAGGCTGGCCTCCTGCGCTACAAGCAAGAGGAATACGACTCGGCGGCTGCCTTCTTCCGGGCTCTTATCCGCGACCATTCCGATGCGGCACGCCTCGGGGATGCCCAGTATTGGTTGGGCAACGCCTACCTGGCGAACGAACGCCTTGATCGCGCTCTAGAGGCCTACAACAAAGCCACTCAACTCGATGCTGCGCCGGAATCGCTCCTCGTCGAGGTGCAATTCCAAAAGGCGTGGGCCCAGTACGAGGAGGGGCGCTACGAAGCGGCGGCCCCGGACTTCCTCTCCGTGGCTGAATCGTATCCGAATACGCCGCGGGGTCGTGAGGCCCTGTTCTGGGGCGGCGATGGCTTCTACCAGCAGGGCAATCTCGGCCGAGCGCAACAGCTTTTCCGCCGCTATCTGGACGAATACCCGAACGGAGACCACGCGAGCGGGGCCCGCTACGCACTGGGCTGGACCTACTTTAAGCAGAATCGCTATGAGCCAGCAGCCCGGGTCTTTCGACAGTTCCTGGACGCCTATCAGTCCACTGACTCGGACATTCCGTACGAAGAGGACGCCCGCCTGCGCCTGGCCGACTCCTACTTTGCCCTCAAGCGCTACGAGGATGCCCTCCAGGAGTATCGTCGGGTCGGCGGACAAGGCACCGACTACGCCCTGTACCGAGCGGGTGAGGCTCTCAATTACGCTGATCGGCGGGAAGAGGCCCTTCGCAGTCTGCGCCGGCTCATCGAGAACTACCCTGACAGCCGGTGGCGTTCGCAGGCTCAGTACCGGATTGCGGACATTCTCTTTCAACAGCAGAACTACGAGGAGGCCCGCTCCGCCTACCGTGATTTTCTTGAATCAAACCCGGATTCCCGCCTCGCCCCGGAGGCCCAGTACGGGATCGGAGACAGCTTCTACAACGCGGGCAATATGGAAGAGGCCGTGCAGGCGTATCGGACCGTGCTTGAAGACTACCCCCAAAGTTCATCGGCCACCGAGGCGGCCCTCAGCCTCTTTTTCGCCCTCAGCGCGGCCGGCCAAAACGACCGCTCGGAAGAGCTGATTTCTCAAATTGAGGAGTCGACGCCCGATACCGACCTGGGCGACCGCCTCCGCTTCGCTCGTGCTAAGGCCGCCTACCAGAGCGGACAGTCCGAACAGGCACTCAATCTGTTCCGGCAGTTCGTTCGGACCTCCTCCGCAACCGCCCTCCTCCCCGAGGCCTACTACTACCTTGGCCTGCTCTACGCCGACCAGGACGAACCCACCCCGGCCAAAAATTACCTTCAGCAGCTGGTGGATCAGTACCCGGACAGCGAGGTGCAACCCGAAGGCGCACTGCGTCTCGGGGACATCTACATGGACGACGAGGCCTACGAGAAGGCGGTCGAGGCGTACGCTTCGGCCGCCGAGAGCGACGCGATCAACGACGAGCTTCGTGCCCAGGCCCGGTACGGCCAGAGCACCGCCCTCCTCCAACTCGGCCGCAGCGACGAGGCCGAAAGCTTGCTCAACCGCGTCCTTGAGGAAGGAAGGGGCGGCCCCCTTCAGGCCTCTGCCCGGCTGGGCCTGGCCCGCATCCGTGAGAACGAGGGCCGTGCCGAAGGCGCCCTTGAGCTGTACCGTTCGGTCGCGGAGTCGGTCGAAAGTGAAACGGGGGCCGAGGCCCTCTATCGGCTCGGACGGCTCCTTCGACAACAGGATCAGCCGCGCCAAGCCATCCAGGAGCTCGATCGCATGTCGTCGCTCTTTGCGGGCCACCCCGAATGGATCGCACAGGCGCTCATTGAACAAGCGCGAGCGCACCGGCAGGTGGACCAAACCGGCGAGGCCGCTCAGCTCTACGACGAGGTCGTCGAGAAGTATCCGGGCACGCCCTTCGCCAAAACCGCCAAGGAGGAACGCCAGGCGCTCTAACGGACGTGCCCACCACGCTGGGCACAGGCACTCGCCCACCCACCGATCGCGTTTTGCCATCCGCTTTCCCCGAACCACGTGACCCACCGCATGTCCACCGCTGTTCTCCGCTCGCTCTGTGCCACCGTCCTGCTTGTCGGACTCCTCCCGGGTGCGGCCCTCGCACAAGACCAAGATGAGGGACAGGAAGGGGAAGACGAGGAGGCCCAACAACTTCCCGAAATTGCTCCGCGCGAGATCGAAATTCGGGGGGAGCTGCAGCTGTCCTTTCCGTCCCTTGAACGCCAGCCCCTGAAGGGATTTACCTCCCCAGCCACCCTCCCGTCGGTGCCGGACGGGCGAACCCCGTACGCCGAGTCCTACAAGCAGGCCCTCGACGACCTCCCCGAGAGCCTGCCGGCCCCGAGCACCGGGTCCGACCCCGTCGCCTCGCCCAATCCGTCAAAGCAGGGCTTTGTGGAAATCGGCGGAGGGCGATACGCGTCTCGGTTCGCAGAAGGCCGCGTCTCCGTCCCGTTCACGTCAAACCAGCGGCTCTCTCTTCAGGCCGACTATCACGGCACCGAAGGATTCTCTCCCTTCTCGGGCGCCGACGTCAACACCTCCGCCGACGACCTGGCGGGCCGCGCACAGTTCGAGAGCCGACACAACAACGTGACGGTTCTGGCCAACGTGCACGGAACGGCCGATCAGTACACCCTCTACGGCCTGCCGGTCGTCGTTCAGGACACGGCGGCCGCTGCGCCGGACCGGATGGGCACCTCCATCGGCACTGGTGCCCAGCTCCGCAGCCACGGCTCGGTAGAGGCAACCGTTCAGCTGAGCTACGACCTCGTGCAGTACGAAACTCAGCGGGATCCAACCGACGCCTCCGCCACGTCCACCTTCAGCGAAGGGCGTCTGGGACTCGACGGCGGCCTTACCGTTCCGGTTGCCGGAACCGAGGCGCACCTCGACCTGACCGGATCGCGGTCGACCCTCGGGGGCGATGAGCCGTCCAGCTCTGCCTACAGCGTCGACGGCGGGGCTGCGCTCCATCTCCTCGACTCGGGCCAGTTGTCGGTACAGGCCGGCGGCCGCTTCCTCGGCTTCGAGACGCCGGCGGATCCGTCGGCCTCGACCTCTCCCTCGGCGACGGCGTCCTTTATCGTGCCTCAATTTCGGATTAAAGCCCCGCTGTCGCCGACCTTCACCGCCTACGCCAAGAACACTCCTGCCCTCAAAGGCGGCTCCCTCTCCACCCTCTACGCCGAGAATCCGTACGCCGAGCACGCCCCCTCCCTGCGCCCCACTCTCCTCACGACCGACGCCGAGGCCGGCGTTCGCCTGTCGACCGGTGCGCTCCGCCTCCGAACGACCGCCGGATATCGGTACGCGCCGTCGTACCGGCACTTCGTCTCGCCGACTGGACCGGGGACCGACGACGCGCCTTTCCAGGTCGGTTACGAGTCGGCGCGCATCGTGCATGGCGGGGCCGAGCTGGCCCTTCAGGGCCTCACCGGCGTCGAAGCGTCCCTCGGTCTCTCGGTCCGGGACGGGGTCCTCGTTGGAGATGACGATTCTATCCCTTACTTTTCTCCTGTTGTGGCCGATGCGATGTTCTCAGTCTCGTTTGCCGACCAGCGAGGCCTCCTCCAGACGACAGGCACGATCGAGAGCCCTCGGCCCGTCGACCCGGAGGCGTCGGACGAGGTCCGAACGTATGTGTCGTTTGACATGAGAGGTTCTTACGAAATAACTCCACTACTGGACATCGTTGCGCGCATTCAGAATCTTGGTCTTCGTGCTCCGAAGCGATGGGCGCAGTACCCGCAACCGCCTGCCTCAATCATGGCTGGCTTTCGGATGCACTGGTAAAAATCGATTTGTTGACGCTCCGGCTCGTTTTTTGCGGCACTCCACCCACACCAATGCATTAAATTGTTTATCATCATTGATCGAAGCGTCCATTTAGCCCCGTTCCGTTCGCTTGAACTGATCGTTCCATCCCATGAGCACCCCGTCGGCCAAAGAGGTTATTAAGGCGTTCTCCCACATCATGCGTAAGAAACTCGAAAACGGCGAAACGGTGAAGGTGCCTGGCCTCGGCACGTTTTCGGTCGAGCACCAGCCCAGCCAAATGAAGGAAAATGCCGACGGCGAAAGCCACATGGCACCGCCTCGGAACGTAGTGTCCTTCGACCCGGAGTAATAACCCACTCTTCTTTCGGTTGGCTTTTGACGTAACATGTCTGCCTCAATTCCCTCCCTCCTCGCCGACAAGCTCGACATTTCTGACGAGCAGGCCAAGAAACTTCTCGTTGCTATGCTGCGGGAAGTGAAAAAACGGGCCTTTCGGGAAGGTGTGCGTCTCCCCGAGTTTGGGACGTTTCGGGGCAACAATGGAGAACTGACCTTCGAGCCCAGTCCGTCGCTCGCCCGGGCCGTGAACGAGCAGTTTGAAGGCCTGGAATCAGAAGACCTGGCCACCGCACCCGAGCCCGAGAGCAAGGACAAGGGCACCGACGACGGACCCGACACGATCACCCTCGGCTATCAGGACGCGAGCTGGTCGCCCCTGGCGTCGGAGGAGTCAACGGATGAAGCCGACGCTTCCGAACCGGACGAGGATGACGACGAGCCGGATACGGCGGAGTTTCAGGTCCCGGCGGCCGAGGACGCCGCCGATACCGAAGAGCTTCAAGCCCAGGAGCAACCTGAAGACGCCCCCCCCCAGGAGGAGGCTGCCACCGAGGAGGAGCCTGCCGTTGAGGACGCCCCCGCCGCTTCTTCATCTGGTCGCCCGTCGACGGAAACCGAAGACCTATACCCTCTCGTCGAGGATGTCCCGGGTGGGTCGGAAGAAGACGAGACGGAGGACGTCGTTGACGACGAGTTCGACGAGGCTGAGGAGGAAATCGAAGAAGAGGTCGAGACCGAACCGCCGGGCGAGCCGCCTCCGGACCAACGCCAGCAGGAGCGAGACGAAGAGCGCGCCTCCCTTTCCGACATCTGGAACTCCGACGATGAGGAGGACGAGGAGGAATCGTTCGAGCCCATGGCCGACGCCGTTTCTGAGCCGGAGTCCGCTTCCTCCACGGAGGCTCCTGCCGACCCCGATCCGCTTGCTGACGCCGCGCCGTCGGCGGAGGAGTCGACCTCTCCCGATCCCCAGCCGTCCCCAACAGCGGACCCGGGAATCGAAGAGGAGGTGGTGCGTGCCGAGAAGGACGGGGAGGAAGAGGAGCCCCCCGTTCGCTCCGATTCGCCCCCCGATACGGCTGCCGCTGAGGACGACAGCTCGACCGCAGCGCGCGTACTGGTCGGCTCCCTCGTTGTGCTCATGCTGATGGGCGCCGGGTGGTACGTCCTCGGGCAACGCGGCACCGTCCAAACGCCGCGGGCCACGTTTGCCCAGCTGAAGGCGCACGTTCAGCCGCACGTGAAAGACCTTCCCCTTGTGGGCTCCACCTCCGAATCCACACCGGGCGGCTCCCAACCCTCAGACTCGAGTCCAAGCTCCACGCCAACCGAGGCTGAGCCCACGTCCGAATCGACCACACCAGAATCCGACACCGAAGCCTCTGCCGAGACGGATACCGACACGCGCTCGACGACTGAGGGGGATGCCTCATCCACGTCTTCCCCCGACTCGCAGCAGTCTTCGGCCCAGGAGCTCGATCCGAGCGCTGGGGGATACACCATCGTCGTGGCCTCCCGAACGCAGCGCAGTCCGGCCGAGGCGCTCGTACAAAACTACCGCGACGCGTTCTCTCAAAACATTCCCATCGGGCTCCTCACCGGAGAAGCCGATGGACAGACCCGCTACCGGATCGGCGTCGGGCAATTTTCCTCCCGTGGTGTGGCACAAAGCTTCCTAAAAGAGGCGGACGACAAACTTCCGGACGGTGCCTGGGTTCTTAGTCTGTAGCACCATTCGTCGACGATCACGCACTCTGCTTCTGAACTCCCACCTACATGATCCTTCTCCAGCAAGTCGACAGTGTCGCGTCTGATTCGGCTCAGGCTGCGGCCGCACAGGGCTCCTCTCTGCTCGACGTTCTGGTTCTAGGGGGATGGGTAATGGTCCCTCTGATCCTGCTCTCTGTGCTGACGATCTATTTGCTCATCGAACGTCTCATCACGATCCGGAAGGCTTCCTCCAACCCAGAGGCCATTACCGACCGTGTGCGCGACTATGTTCGGAACGGCGATGTAGACGGGGCCATCACCTACTGCAAGAAAAAGGACGTCCCCATCACCCGCATCCTGCAGCAGGGCCTCGAACGCCTCGGCCGCCCGATCTCAGAAATTCAGGACGCCGTACAGGCGGCCGGCAAGCACGAAACCTTTGAGCTGGAAAAGCGCACCAATCTGCTCGCCAGTATCGCCGGCATTGCTCCCATGCTGGGCTTCTTTGGTACCGTTCTAGGTATGATTCGGGCCTTTCAGGAAATTCAGAACCTACAGGGCAACGTGAACCCGAGTGTGCTGGCTGGGGGCATCTGGGAGGCCCTCGTTACGACCGCAGCGGGCCTCCTCGTGGGCATCCTTGCCCTCTTCTCCTACAACTTTCTGATTAACCGCATCCGCCGGCTGACCAACGACATGGAGCGCTCGGCCACCGACTTCATCGACCTCCTTCAGGAACCGGTGTCCTCCGGCCAGCGCAGCGAGACCCTCGGATAGTCCGCTGGGGCCGCCTCCTCGCTGCTTCGTTCGCTTCCTTCGACTCGTTCGGCTGCCACTATGCCTCTCGACTTCTCCCCGTCTCAGGAGCCGATGACGGACATCAGCCTCGCGGGCATGACGGACGTCGTCCTGCTCCTGCTGATCTTCTTCCTCCTGACCTCAAGCTTCATCCCCCAGATGGGCATCGAGGTGACGCTCCCGCAGGTGGACAGCTCGGCCCCCGTGGAGGAGCAATCCGTGACCGTTGCCCTGACCCAAGACGGATCATATTATGTAAACGGTTCGCCCGTCCCTCCCGCTCGTCTCCTTGACGAAATTCGATCGGTTCGTACTGGCCAGAAGATCCTCATTCTCCGTGCCGATCAGGGCGCCACGATCGGCCAGTTTGCCTCAGTCGCGTCCGCCGCCCGAGCCCTTGACATGCGCGTCCTCGTGGCCACCGAACGCTCAAACCGCTCCCGATGACAAGGGCAAACGCTGAGGAGAGCTCCACTGCCGGAGCGCGTTGGATTTCTCGCGCAGCCACGTCCCAATTGGTCCCCCCTTCGATCTGACCCAAAAATCCTCCACGGTAGGGGGCTCTCCAACCCGTGTCGAACGTCTTCGGACGCCCGAACAGATCGTGCTCACCAACGCTCTCCGTTACGAAGCTCCCGGACGGATGGCTTTATAACGCGGAACGGGCTACCGTCCATTCCCAAAACAACGAAACGAGCCAATGAGGCCGAGGGCCTAGAATTTGCGGAACAGGACAAGTGGGAATCCAAATTGCCCGACCCTCAAACGCTCTTGTGTAGCTGGAGCCCCCGACATTCCCGTCTTCAATGGAAAATTTTTGAGACTTCATCCTCTGGCGTGGCATATTAGGAATACCTCTCCTATTCTCGACCTGCTTGCTTCACCGGTCGCCTAGCCATCTCCCCTAGATTTTCTCCGTGTACTCCGTTTCGTTTATGACTCGATCTACCGTCCGCGAGGCGATTGATTTTCAGGGCATCATCGAGGGTTGCCCCGACCACCAGTGGCTCCTGACAGACGCCCTCTACGAGACCGCAGAAAAACCTCCTTCCCCGTCGCCACCTCGGTGGGTGGTCCTCAGCCACGTCACCGATCCATCCTCCTCTGAACTTCCCAACCACCAAAACTACTACGAGGCCCGCGACCGAGAATCCGGGTGGACGCTGTCGGCCTCTTCTGCCTTAGCCCTCGCCCAGCGTATCCGGCAGCATCGGTCCACGCCAACCCAAACGGAACCGTAACGTCACTCCGTCGGATCCTGCTGAATGGCGCCTTTCATTCATCGCAGCGCGTCGTTATTTAAAAGAGCGATGCGTGGAACGAAACCGCTTTGTAGGGTCCTTCGAGTACGACAGAAGGACCGCCTCTCCAGTGTCATTCTATTCTCAGTCAGTCTCAGATTCACCAAAACGCACCTTTACCGATGCTTGGACACTTCCAACGCCAGAAGTCGCACCATTATTTTGACCTCATCGACCGCGACGAAGACGGATTCATCGACGGCGAAGACTTTGAATTGCAGGCCAATCGCCTCGCCGACCGGCGGGACCTCTCCGACGACGACCGCGAAGCCCTGAAAGAGCAGATGCTCGGGTGGTGGGAGCAGCTCTGCGCCACTGCCGACGCCAACGAGGACGATCAGGTTAGCCGGGACGAGTGGGATCGGTTCTGGGAAGCGATCAACGCAACCGTCGAAGAGGGCGACGAAGACGAGGAAGCTCAGATGCTCGAAAGCCTAGAGCGAGCGGCCAAGGTCACGTTCCGAACCATCGACACCACTGATAGCGGCGAGATCACGGAAGAGGAATACGGAGATTGGCTTTCCGCCTGGGGCGCGGAAGGAAGCGACGAGGCCTTCGAACGCCTCGACCGCGATGGGAGCGGCACACTTACGGAGGAAGATCTCGTGGAAGCCACGAAGGAATTTTATCTCTCCAACGAGGCCGATGCCCCCGGCAATTCGCTGTACGGCATGCTCCAGTAACAGCCACTCCGATCCTCTACTGGTTCGACGCGGGCCTCTTGCTCGAATCGGCGGGCAGGAGGCCCCGCGCATCTTCGAGCAGGGAGATGAATCCGGCCCGCGTGCCTCGCGGGTCGTCTCCCCTGCCCTCCTCAGCCTGCCCTCGCACGTCGTCGAGCGTCAGATCGCCCTTGTACTCCGAATCGCGGAGCAGCATCCCAAACCCGGCGACCCCCGCCGCAAAGTGAAAGTCGTCGGACACCTTCTGGTCCAATACCTCCTTCGAGAGCGGGCGCTTCAAAAGCTGACTCGTGTCTCCGTCCGGCTCCTTGTAGCGCAGCTTGACCGTCAGTAACTCGTCGGAGGCCGCCTCCTCGTTCGGCTCCGGCTCGTCCTGATACTTCAATTCGCCGGCCGTGGGCACCTCTACGTCCGACTCCACGCCCCGACGGATCACTTCGTAGAGGGCCGTCACGCTGTGGCCGGCACCCAACTCCCCCGCGTCGGTGCTGTCGTCGGCAAACTCCTCGTCCTCTAGCTCTCGGTTGACGTACCCGATCAGCCGGTAGGCCCGCACCTGCGCCGGATTGAACTCCACCTGGATCTTCACGTCCTTCGCGATCGTCTGCAGGGTCGAGCCCAGCTCCTCGACAAGCACCCGTCGGGACTCCGACGCCGAGTCGATGTAGTAGTAGTTGCCGTTGCCGTGGTTGGCAAGCGTCTCCATCTTGTTGTCCTTCAGGTTGCCGGTGCCGAAGCCCAGGACCGTAAGCGCTGTGCCGCTGTCCCGCTTCTTCTCAACGAGGCGTTGGAGCTGGGCGTCGCTGGAGACGCCAACGTTAAAGTCTCCGTCGGTCGCCAGAATCACGCGGTTGATGCCGTCCTCGATAAAGTGCTCCTCAGCCACCGAATACGCGTTCCGTATGCCCTCCGCTCCGGCCGTCGACCCGCCTGCCCGGAGTCGCTCAATCGCCTGTTTAATTGAATCGGTCTCGCCGCCGGACGTGGACTCCAGCACGACGCCGGAGGCACCGGCATAGACCACCATCGCCACTCGATCTTCGGGTCGGAGTTGATCAGCCAGCATCCGAAAGCCTCGCTTGAGGAGGGGCAGCTTCTGCGGGGAGCGCATCGACCCGGACACGTCGATCAGGAAAACCAGATTGCTCGGGGGACGCTCCTCTGCGGGCACGCGCTGGCCCTGCAGCCCGACGTGAACGAGGTCGTGGTTCTCGCGCCATGGCGCCGACCCGGCCTCCATCGTCACGGAGAACGGGTGCTCATCTTCGGCCGTCGGGGCCGGGTAGTCATATTGGAAGTAGTTCAAAAACTCTTCGATGCGAACCGCGTCCTTCGGGGGCGTCTCGCCGTCGCGGATGAAGCGGCGAGCGTTCGTGTAGGAGGCCCCGTCCACATCAATCGAAAAGGTCGACAGCGGATGATCGCTCACTGCCCGAAAGTCACTCGACTCGATGCTTGCGTAATCTTCCGTATTGAAATTCTGTCGACGCTGGGGGGCTGGTTTCGCAGCAGCATTCATCCGCATCTGACGCGCACCCTGCCGCACAGGCGCCCCCGCTTGCGACTGTCTCTTCTGGGAAAGGGACTGTTTTGCAACGGGCGGCCCCATTGCAGCCTGGTTTGTGCGCGTAGTTGGAGCCGTACCGGCCGTATCCAAAGCAACCTGGATCTGCGTCGTGTCTCCGGGCCGGATCGAGACGGATTTTGTCTTGATGTGGTATCCCACCTTCCGAATCTTCATGCGGTACCCTCCCGGTCTCACGCTCGTAATCCGGAACCGTCCAGCTTTATCGGTGCTGTCGGCAAGACCCGCTCTTTTTGCGGCACGCCAAGACGTGTTTGTGGACCGGAAAAGCCAGACCTTCGTGTTCTGAAGGGAGTTCCCATGTTGCGAGTCCACGACCGTCCCCACCACCGTCCCCGTCGAGTTTGACTGGGCGAACACGCGGGACGCGTCGGCGACAGAAATCGATAGAAAAAGGAAGAGCGTAGACAGGAGAACCGCGGCGAGGCGCATGATCAATACGAATTGATTTCAAGGAGAAGAGAAGATGGTGTCTTGTTCATGCGTTCTTTGAACGAACGCATGAGCCAATTATTGTCCACCGGCCTCACCTTTAAGCCACTCTAAAAGCGTGGCAGGCCATGCTTACCTCGGCACCTCTACCTGCTCTAAGACGCGATTGATGACCTCGTCCACCTCCCGCCCCTCCATCTCCTGCTCGGGCGTGAGCAAGAGGCGATGCCGGAGCACCGGCGAAGTCACCTCTTGCACGTCGTCCGGTGCGATGAAATCGCGGCCCTGAAGTGCCGCCATGGCCTTTGCACCCTTGAGCATCGCCACCGACGCCCGGGGCGAGGCCCCCAGCGAAAGGGCATCGTGGTTGCGGGTGCGCTGGGCGATCCGGGCAATGTAGTTCATCAACTCGTCCTCCACGTGCACCTGTCGTACGAGCTCCCTGTAGTCGGTGAGATCCCCGGGCGAAAGCACGGCCTCTACCTCGTCGAGCGCCGCCGGCCCGCGCCCCTCGTGGTGCCCCGTCAGAATCTGTTCTTCCTCCTCCAGCGACGGATAGCCCACGTTTACCTTGAAGAGGAAGCGATCGAGCTGGGCCTCCGGTAGCTCGTAGGTGCCTTCATGCTCCAGCGGATTCTGTGTCGCAAACACCACAAACGGCACGTTGAGTGAGAAGGTCTGGCCGTCGGCGCTCACCTGACGCTCCTCCATTACCTCAAAGAGAGCCGCCTGCGTCTTGGCCGGTGCTCGGTTGATTTCGTCGATGAGGACGACGTTCGAAAAGATGGGCCCGTGGCGAAACGAAAACTCGGTGGTCTTCGGATTAAAGACCGAGGT
>CAZTDC010000008.1:16933-26696 GCA_964612165.1 uncultured Salinivenus sp. | reverse complement strand
GGCGAGGTGAGCGAGAGCACCCACAAGGGCACGCATACGACGACCCACGCGGAATTGCATCCGCTCTCCGTGGGCGGCTACCTCGTCGACACACCCGGCATTCGGGAGTTCGGGATCCGGGCGGTACACCCGAAAGATCTCGCCCACTTCATGCCCGACCTGGCCCCCTACGTGAACCAGTGCCAATTCCCCGACTGCACCCACGACCACGAGCCGGGGTGTGCGGTCAAAGAGGCCGTCGAGCGGGGCGACGTGCACCCCGACCGCTACGACAGCTACCTGCGAATTCTGGAGTCCCTGCAGGCGGAAGAGGAAAAACGGTTTTGATTCTGACAGCTCCTTCTCTCCCGACGTGCCCTTCTCAGAACTCCGTATTTCGTATTACGTCTTCGGTCTAGACACGAGAAGATACGAAATACGGAGTACGCAATAGACGGGCACTCCAGCCGAGGCACGCCGTGCACTAATATTAGCAGATTCGGTTACTCGTCGTCCGCGGTGTCGGCCTCGCCGTTCTCGCGCAGCGCTCGCAGGTGGTCCAGCTTATCGGAGTCGAGGACGTTATCGACCAACCCGTATTCCTGCGACTCCGATGCACTCATCCAGTAGTTGCGGTCGGCGTCCGCCTCGATCTGCTCGTAGTCCTGGTCGGTGTGGTGAGCCAGGATCTGGTAGAGGCGCTTCTTCAGCCACCCGACCTCCTCCGCCTGAATCTGAATGTCGGAGGCCTGCCCCTTTGTGCCGCCCATCGGCTGATGGATCATGACCCGCGCGTTCGGCAGTGCAGCACGCTGGCCGTTCTCGCCGGCCGCGAGGATCACCGCTCCCATCGATGCGGCCATCCCCACGCAGATCGTCGCAACCGGGGACGAAATGTACTGCATGGTGTCGTAGACGCCGAGGCCGCTGTAAATGACCCCGCCGGGAGAATTGACGTACATCTGAACCGGCTGTTCAGAGCTCTCGCTCTCAAGGTACAGCAGCTGGGCAACCGTGAGGTTCGCGATCTGATCGTTGATCGGCGTACCCACAAATACGATCCGCTCCTTCAGCAAGCGGCTGAAGATGTCGTAGGCCCGCTCGCCGCGCGTCGTCTGCTCGACCACCTTTGGCACGAGCCCGGACATCGGCTGGTCGCCCATCCCCCCCTCGCTGATGCCGTCCGGCAGGGACGTGAGGCCCTTACTAAACTGGAGAAAATCGTCAACGCTAGCCATGGCAGTGGTTATTTGAGGAAATAGTGGTGATAAACAATCTGTCTGCCCGAGCGACCGCTTCTGTACCGAGGCAAGGATCAAGTGCACACAAACCGATCATGTTTCGTCCCCGAACTTCCCTGAGAAAACCCGGAAGCCGCGAGCGGACCGCAGTCAACCGACGTTGATGTCTTTCGGGCTTTGCCCCAACGAATGCTCATTACCCTTGCGCCTTCTTCGTCGCCTTGTCGCCCTTCTCCGCCAGCAGATCGAGTGCCTCGTCCATCGTGAGGGCGTCGATGGACTGGTCGTCCTTCAGGGAGGCATTGGTGCCGTCGTGCTTCACGTACGGTCCGTAGCGCCCCTTCCAGACCTCGATGGGCTCCCCGCTCTCGGGATGTTTGCCAACCACGCGCTGCGGCTTGTTTCGGTTTTCCTTCTCCCGAATGAGCTCCAGCGCGCGATCCAGTCCCACGGTGAGGACGTCATCGTCGTCCTTGAGCGAGGCGAAGGTGCCCTGATGCTTCACGTACGGCCCGTACCGGCCGATGTTGGCCGTAATGGGCTCGCCGGTCTTCGGGTGCTCACCGAGCTCGCGGGGCAGATCAATGATGCGCAGGCCCAGGTCAAAGTCCACATCGTCCGGCTCCACGCCCGGCGGCAGGGACACGCGCTTGGGCTTGCCCTCCTGGTCGTCGTCACCGAGCTGAACGTACGGCCCGTAGGGTCCGGACTTGAGCAACACCGGCAGGTCGGCTTCCGGATGAATGCCAAGCACCTGATCGCCTCGATTCGACTCCTCGAGAATCGACTCAAGCTTTTCCTCCGTCGTGTTTCCGGGGGCCAGGTCGTCGGGCAGGGAAGCCGTGACGGTGGTACCGTTCATCGGCCCCTCCACATAGGGTCCGTACTTGCCGACGCGGACCACATAGTCGCCCCACTGGTCCGGGAACGCAATCTCGCTGATATCGCGGGCGTCGATCTTTTCCAGGCCCTCCTCCACGCGCGGCTCCACGCCGTCGTCGCCGTAGTAGAAGTCGCGCAGGTACGGATCCGGATCCGTGCTCCCCCGCGCAATGTCATCGAGGACCTCCTCCATCTCCGCCGTGAAGTTGACGTCGACCAGCGGCTCGAACTGGGCCTCCATGAGGTTGTTGGTGGCGAAGGCCGTGAAGGTGGGGACGAGGGAGCTCCCGTTCTTTCGGACGTAGCCCCGGTTCTGGATGGTGTTGATGATGGAGGCGTAGGTGGAGGGACGACCAATCCCCTCCTCCTCTAGCGTTTTCACGAGTGAGGCTTCCGTGTAGCGCGAGGGCGGTTGCGTCTCGTGGCCGAGGGGCTCGATCGAGTGCACCCGAAAGCCCTGCTCGCCGTTCTCCGACGGGTCTCCGACCGAGGTTTCGCCCACCTCCAGCGGCGGCAGCGGACGCTCCTGGTCCTCCAGCTCCGCCTCCGGATCGTCGCTGCCCTCCACATAGGCACGGAAGAACCCCGGAAAGTCGATGCGCTTGCCCGAGGAACGGAACCGAGCCACCTCGTCCCCGGCCTCCGCCTCAAAGTAGACGTTAATGTACCGCACCTGCGCGTCGGCCATCTGGGTGGCCAGCGTCCGCTTCCAAATCAGATCGTACAGTGCCCCCTGGATTCCCTCGAGGCCGAGCTCTTCCTTCGT
This sequence comes from uncultured Salinivenus sp., assembly GCA_964612165.1. Lineage (GTDB taxonomy): Bacteria > Bacteroidota > Rhodothermia > Rhodothermales > Salinibacteraceae > Salinibacter. The sequence continues at coordinate 23,828 of CAZTDC010000008.1, read as the reverse complement.
CTTCATCTCGGAGCCGGTCGGACGGATCGCCTCGTGGGCCTCCTGCGCACTGTCGGATGAGCTGTACTGACGCACCTGGTCACTCAGGTACTCCTCCCCGTACCGCTGCGCCACGGCGCGCCGGGAGCCCTTCACCGCCTCCTCCGAGAGGTTCGTCGAGTCGGTGCGCATGTACGTGATGTACCCGTTCTCGTAGAGCGACTGCGCGATGCTCATCGTCCGGCTCGACGAGAGGTTGAGCTTGCGGTTGGCCTCCTGCTGGAGGGTGGACGTGATGAACGGGGCCGCGGGCGACTTCGTCCGCGTCCGCTCCTTGCGGTCCACGATCTTCCAGGGCTGGTCGGGAAGCTGCTCGGCCAGGGCCGTCGCCGTCTCTTCATCGAGCAGGCGCACGTCCTCCCCTTCGGTGACGTCCTCCTTAAGACGCCCGGTATTCTCATCGAAGTCCTTGCCGGCAGCCAGCCGCACCCCACCGAGGTGCGTCATCTCAGCCTCAAAGCCGATGCCTTTCCGAAGCTGGGCCTTCAGGTCCCAGTAGGTGGCCGGCACGAACGTGATGCGCTCCTTCTCCCGCATCACCAGCAGGCGCACGGCCACACTCTGCACGCGCCCCGCTGACAGCTTCGGCTTAATCTTGCGCCAGAGGAGCGGGGAAATGCTGTAGCCAACCAGTCGGTCGAGGATACGGCGCGTCTGCTGGGCCTCGACCAGATGCTCGTCAATGTCGCGCGTCTCCTCCAGCGCGTGCTGAATGGCCTCCTCTGTGATTTCGTGAAAGACCATGCGTCGCACCGGCACGTCCGGCTCCAGCACCTTCACGAGGTGCCAGCCGATCGATTCGCCTTCCCGGTCCTCATCGGTGGCAATATAGAGCACGTCGGACTCCCGAAGCGCCTGCCGGAGCTCTTTCACCACCTCGCGCTTCTTCGAAGGCACGACATAGAGGGGCTCGAAGCCGTTGTCGACCTTCACGCCGAGCCGGGCCCACTCCTCGTCTTTGTACTCGGCTGGGATTTCGTCGGCTGAGGCAGGCAGGTCACGGATGTGCCCCATGCTCGCCTCGATTTGGAAGCCCTCCGACGGAAGAAAGGCGCGAATGGTGCGGGCCTTTGTCGGTGACTCGACGACGACTAAACGCTTCATAGGGGAGACGCAGGAATGAGACTGTAAGGGAACGAACGCCGCTTATGGACGGCACAATAACGCGATTTTCAGGACTCGTAGGCACGCTCGGTGCCGCATAGTCGTTCCGGCCGTTCGCCCCAATCTCGTTATGAGTACGTTGAAAAAAACATCCACCGCACGCCCGGACCACGCGAGCTGAGTGCCATACAAACACACCGAAAGCCTGCGGGGGACAAGCCCCCTGCAGGCTTTGCCGAGCCGTGGAGTAGATCGTACATCCTGTGTTCTCTCAGGAGGGGCGAGTCCTGTTTCAAAGGTCCCGTTCAGCTCCTCTAGAACAGCTCGGTGGGCATGATCGGCCCGGTGTCGCTCCCTTACGACTGGAGGGTATTCTCGGCGGTAAGGCCGAGCTCAAGTGTGTCCTCACCGAGCAGGTGATCGATGTGGTGGGCACGGTCCTCAGCCTTCGTCAGCACCTTCTCCAGCTCGCGCTTGGTGCCGTGATCGCCGTGCTCCAGGGCTACGTCGATGGCCTCCCGAACGGTCATGGTGAGGGTGCGCTCCCCGTCCAGGTCATGCTCCAGCATCGAGCGGAGCCGGTACGTGCCCTCTGGCTCGTGCTCAATGTGGGAAAGCTCGTCCTGCTTCGCCGGGCTGCTCGTGGGAATGCCGCCCAGGGCCGTAACGCGCTCCGCAATTCGATCTACGTACTTGTGGACCTCCATGTAGTTCTCCTCAAAGAAGTCGTGGAGGTCGGGGAACTGCGGGCCCTCTACGAGCCAATGATGCTTGTGATACTGGTGATAGAGCGTCCACAGCGTGCACTGAATCTCGTCGAGCTTCGGAATGAGCTCTTCCGTGGCTTCCTCGTCGAGCCCGATGGGGTTGTCCTCAATCATCTGCTGTGGGCGCCAGGGCTCGCCGTGGTCTGTCTTGCGGAGAGCGGTGGTCTCGTCCGCGGTCTCTTTGGTTTTCGTGGTAGGCATGGTGGAATCGTTGGTTGGTGAGTGATTGAATCGTGACGGTGTGACGTGTCAGAACGGCGGCGTCGCGGCTGTCAGTCCGTCACTGCCGTCAAGTGACAGCGTGACGCGTATTCTGCCAATGTACGGGTAAAGTCCTTTGTCTACGGGGATATAGAATACGAACAAAGCCGGTGCCATACCTGCCATGGCTCTCAATTCACGCGATCCATTGCGTACTCGTAACAGGCCGAGATGGGGAAACCCCCCACGCCTCCATTTCCAAGCTCCCCCTCTTGCCAATCCAGGACCAACCGATGTACTCTTATTCTAGCGGCCTTTATACTAAAAGCACTCATCGATCAACTGTAACAGGATTTTCGGCTCATGTCTACCAAAGATACTGCGATTGAAAGCATCGTTCTCCTTGCTTCGACCGGGGCCGCGGCCTCGACCGCCACCGGCATTGCCGCTATCGCTCGCGGCCAGACGCGCGGCGCTCCCGGCATCACCAAATCGCTGTCCACCCTCGGGAAATCCGTCGGGGGCGGCATGCTTACAGGCGTCGCCGTAGCCGCCGGCAGCGGGGCCCTGGTCGGTCTCACGCTCTACCGCGGCCTTCAGGCGCTGAACGAAAAGAGGTGACCGTTTGGCCTCCTCTCGAAGCGTTTCTCGAACGGCCTGTCGTTGAGAGATGCTTTCCAGCCTGCTCGATTCTTCCACAAACAACTGCCTCCAAACCCATGACGACAACAACTGAGACCGACAAATACGTCTATCGATTCGGCGACGGAACGGCCGAAGGCCATCGCGGGCAGAAGGCACTTCTGGGCGGGAAGGGTGCCAATCTCAACGAGATGAGTGCCATTGGGCTTCCCGTGCCTCCGGGCTACACGATCACGACGGAGGCCTGTCACTACTTCGTGGACCACGACGGGGACTGGCCGGAGGGCATGGAGGCACAGGTGCAGGACGGGATCAAACATGTGGAGGACGCCATGGGGCGCGAGTTCGGCAATCCCGACAACCCCCTCCTCGTTTCCGTCCGTAGTGGCGCCGCTAAGTCGATGCCCGGCATGATGGATACGGTCCTCAACCTCGGCCTCAACGACGAGGTCGCCCAGGGCTTCGCTCGCCAGATGAACAATGAGCGCCTCGCCTACGACGCCTATCGCCGGTTCATCGACATGTTTGGCGATGTGGTGGTCGGCATTGACCGGAGCCGGTTTGAGAACGCCATCTCCAAGATGAAGGAGGAGCGGGAGGTCGAGAATGACGTCGACCTCACGGCCGACGACCTCAAGGAACTGGTTCACCGCTACAAGGCCATCTACCGCAAGGCGACGGGCCGGATGTTTCCGGACGACCCGTACGAGCAACTTGAGCTCGCCATCAACGCCGTCTTTGGGTCCTGGATGAACGAGCGCGCCATCCGGTACCGCCAGATCAATGACATTACCGGCCTCCGGGGCACGGCGGTCAACGTGCAAGCCATGGTGTACGGCAACATGGGCGAAAAGAGCGGCACGGGGGTCGCCTTCACACGAGACCCCGGTACTGGCGAGGATAAACTGTATGGCGAGTTTCTGCTGAACGCCCAGGGAGAGGACGTTGTGGCCGGCCTCCGCACTCCCCACGACATCACGGAACTGAAAGACCTCATGCCGTCGATCTACGACGAACTCCAGGCGGTTCGGACCCAGCTCGAAGAGCACTACGGCGACATGCAGGACCTGGAGTTTACAGTCGAGGAGGGCACGCTCTACATCCTCCAGACCCGGGACGGCAAGCGCACCGGCCCCGCGGCGATCAAGATTGCCACTGACATGGTCGACGACGGCCTCGTGGACAAAAGCCACGCCGTTGAGAACCTTGTGGAGTTCCGGCACCTAGAGCAACTCCTCCATCCTCAATTCGAGACAGACATCGACTATTCGGACGACGTGATGGGCGAGGGCCTGCCCGCTTCTCCTGGCGCGGCCGTGGGGCGCGTGGTGTTCACCGCCGAGGACGCGGAGGAGTGGAACGACGAGGGCGAAGACGTCATCCTCGTGCGCATCGAGACGAGTCCGGAGGACGTAGGCGGCATGGATGCCGCGGAAGGCATCCTCACCTCCCGCGGCGGCATGACCTCCCATGCCGCGGTCGTGGCGCGCGGCTGGGGCAAACCCTGCGTGGCGGGCTGCGACGACATCGTGATCAACTATGAGCGGAGATCGTTCACCAACGGCGTGATCACCGTCAACGAAGGGGACTGGCTTTCGATCAACGGCTCTACCGGTGAGGTCGTTGTCGGGAAACAGCCGCTCGTCGACCCGGAGCTGAGCAGCGAGTTTGCTCGTTTCATGACGTGGGTCGACGCGTTCCGGGACATGGACGTGCGCACAAACGCCGACACCGGCCCCGACGCCGAGCAGGCCCTCTCCTTCGGCGCAGAAGGCATCGGCCTCTGCCGCACCGAGCATATGTTCTTCGGAGACGAGCGCATCACCAAGATGCGGCGCATGATCCTCTCCGAGAGCGACGAAGAACGGCGGAATGCACTCGACGCCCTTCTGCCCTACCAGCGAGCGGACTTCGCCGACATCTTCGAGGCGATGGACGGGCATCCCGTCACCATCCGTCTCCTGGACCCGCCTCTCCACGAGTTCCTGCCCGCCCCCGACGCCGAAGACGAACTCGACGACCTGGCGGCGAAGCTTGACCTCTCGCCCGAGACGATCCAGAAAAAGCTGCGCTCCCTGGAGCAGTTCAATCCCATGCTCGGGCATCGCGGCTGCCGCCTCGGCGTGACGGAACCGGCCATCACGGAGATGCAGGCCCGCGCCCTCTTCGAGGCTGCCCTCGACGTTCAAGAGGAGGGCGGAGACGTGCAGCCGGAGGTCATGGTGCCCCTTGTATCCACGGTCGGGGAATTTACCCATCAAAAGGACGTCATCGACGAGGTCGCGAACACGGTCTTCGATGAGCGCGGCGCCTCGGTCAATTACCACGTGGGTACGATGATCGAGATTCCCCGGGCCGCCCTTCGGGCCGACGAGATTGCCGAAGCAGCGGATTTCTTCTCGTTCGGCACGAATGACCTCACGCAGATGACCTTCGGCGTCAGCCGGGACGACACGGGCACGTTCCTGCCCTATTACGTGCAGCAGGAGATCCTGGAGGACGACCCCTTCCAGGTGCTCGACCAGAGCGGCGTCGGCGAACTCGTGCAGATGGGAACCGACCGCGGCCGGGCCGCATCTAGCGACCTTACGGTCGGCATCTGTGGCGAACACGGGGGCGAGCCCTCCTCAGTTCGGTTCTGTTACGACCTCGGGCTCGACTACGTCTCCTGCTCGCCCTACCGGGTGCCGGTAGCCCGCCTCGCGGCGGCACAGGCGGCCCTCGCCGACGACGACACGGACACTCCCACCAAGGGAACGCCTTCGGGCGACGGAGCGGCAGCAAGCGCAACCGGCTGACGCTGCCGTGTCGCCATCCCCTTCCCCGTCGGCTCGACCCTCATCGGGGCGGCGGGGCTTTTTTTCTTTACGAGACTGCCCAGGGACAACCTACGTCAGAGACGGAAGCGAACACGTGTCTGTGAAGGAGTCCTTCTCCGCAGAGCCGTCTCCGCACGTCTCAGCCCACTACTGGGATCGCAATCACCATCCCGCTTCGTTGATCGACAATCGGTGTGCTACGGTATCCCGATCTGTACCGAGCGGGCCCTACCTCGTCGTGGTCCCTGACGACCGCACGGAATCGTCGAGGGCCTGATGCAACGCGGCGCAAAAATGGCAACGGACGCCCAAATCGTGGTGCCTTATCATATCGAGGACTCACCACCGGGCCTTGTGAAGCGGAAATCCGCAGAACTCGACGAGTCGAACGGCAACTGCATTACCGCCGAAGCATGAAAAATAGTGTTCGATCCGAAGCAATGCTGCAGGTCCAGTAATCGATACGGAACTGCTTACAGGTTCTCTGCCTAACGGAGAAGACTGTCTTTCAAGCGAGAAGGATGAGTTTGAAAAATACTGAACTCTGCAATCATGAAATAGCCCATCTCTTTGACCGCTGTGGTCGCTAGGCCAACACAAAAACGAATTCCATAAACGCTCGTCAGTAGAGGGGAACATCTACACGATCAGATGCGGTCACAATCAGGTGTGGTTCCCCATATCGTTCCTTTCCTCTCGTCGTAAACCTGTCTGAGAACGCGTCCTGACGCATGCTACCTGATTTCGAATCGTTCCGGACGCGTCTCCAGGTCGAGGAGCGAATGGACGATTTTTCGATTACCGATGAGCGGCTGCGAACGGCCCTCGACGACATCCGGTGGATTAACCGTCTCCTCGGGGGGTATCGGGCAACAAACCGCATTCTCGATCCCCTCTTGCGGTCCCGATCGGATCTACGCGTGCTGGACGTAGGCACGGGGAGCGGCGACTACCCTGCGCGACTGGCGCGCCGCGGTGGCCGACTGGGGACGTCCGTCGAGGCGGTGGGGGTGGACCTCAATCCGGCCACCGTGGGATACGGGCGTGCCTGGCTTGATGCCCATCTCTCTTCCGATCTCCGTCCCCATGTCTGCATCGAAATCGCGGACGCCCTGGACCTTCCCTATCCCGACGATGCCTTCGACGTGACCCACGCCGCGCTTTTCCTGCACCACTTTCACGGGGCCGACGCCGTGCAGCTGCTCCGGGAGATGACCCGCGTGAGCCGTTTGGGAGTCATCATAAACGACCTGCACCGTCATCCCCTCGCCTACGCCGGCATCTGGACGCTCAGCCGACTCCTCCGCATGGCGCCAATGGTAC